>PMOH01000118.1 GCA_003161515.1 Deltaproteobacteria bacterium | reverse complement strand
ACCGCGGCCTTTCTAATTCCGACTATCGACCGGTTGCATCGCAAGCACACGAAGCATCTTGCGGCGCTGGTGATCATGCCGACGCGCGAGCTTGCGGCGCAGGCAGCGCGCGAGTTCGATCTGATCGCTCGTCATACGCACGTCCGGTGCGCGACGGTGGTCGGCGGCGAGTCCGAGCGCCATCAAATCGACGCGATTCGCAAGGGCGCGCAAGTTCTGGTTGCGTGTCCCGGGCGGCTGATCGATTTTATCGAGCGCGGGATCGTCAAGCTCGACAAAATCGAAGTCGTGATAATCGACGAGGCCGACCGGCTGCTCGACATGGGCTTCCTGCCGCAGTTGCGGCGCGTCATGCGGATGGTGCCGAAGAATCGCCAGACGATGATGTTCTCGGCGACGATGGCGTCCGGGCCCGAAATGATCGCGCGCGAATTTCTGACCAATCCCGAGCGCGTCACGGTCGGCGGGACCAAAGCCGCGCCGCCGTCGCAGATTCGCCAGTCGATTTATCCGGTCACGCTCGAGAACAAGGGACCGGTGCTGCTCGAGATTCTGAAGCGGCCCGAAGTCGAGAGCGCGATCGTGTTCACGCGGACCAAGAGCCGTGCGGACCGGGTCGCCAAGCTGCTGATACGCGCCAATATCAAGGCGATACAGATTCACGGCGATCGCTCTCAGAGCCAGCGCAACGCGGCGTTGGCGGGATTCCGGTCGCACAAGTTTCGCGTGATGGTCGCGACGGATGTGGCCGCGCGCGGACTCGACATCCCCGACGTTTCGCACGTGATTAACTTCGACCTGCCCGATGAGACCGAAGGGTATATCCATCGGATCGGACGCACGGCGCGGATGGGCAAGGCGGGCGAGGCGATCAGCCTGGTGACGCAGGAAGAACGCGTCAACCTGGCGCGGTTGGAACGCACGCTTGGCAACGCGCTCGATCGCGAGCACGTCGAGGGCTTCGAGAAGATCGAGATTCACGCGCCCAAGCCGGTGACGGTGTTCCGTTCGTCGGGCGCGCGCAATCGATCGACGCGCAATCGTCCACGCTCACGCTGGGCATAGCCACCAAATTCCGCGAAAAATGAAGCCGACCGCCGAGCCGATCGCAACTGCGATTGGCTCGGTGGCGATTGTGCTCAAATCGACCGGGCGCTTTTTCGCGCGTCAGTACGAGAAGTCGTTGCACTGATTCGAATTTCGGAGCAAGCCGAACGCTTGTTAGTTTCATCTTTTTTGGACCGACGTATTGAGTTAGATTTTCAAAATCAATGCGCCATAAACTTGTTTCAATCCTCCTCCGCTGCGCGCTGGTCCTGGCTTGCTCCTTTCTGCCTCTGACTTCGTGCAGCTCGGTTAAACTCCTGCTTTCCGGCGGCGAAAAGCAGGTTAAACACCATCTTCATCCGCTCGAGCCGGGTCCGTACGTGTTGGTTTTCGCCTTTGACGGCGTCGGCTATGGGCAGCTGATGCAAGCGATTAACACGGGCAAAATACCGACGATGGCCGCGATGCTTGGCAAGTCGGAGGGCGATGGGGTGTATGAGCACGCCTATATCGTGCCGAACACTGTCAGTATCCTGCCGTCGACCACGATTGCGGCATGGTCGGCGATTTTCACCGGCGCGCCGACGGCCTGGAATTCGGTGTCGGGCAACGAATGGTTCGCACGCGAGGAGATGAAGTTTTACGCGCCGGCGCCGGTTTCGGTCGCACAGATGGACGACAACCGCGCGATGATTATCGACGGGCTGGTCGGGAAGCAACTCAAGAGCCCGACGCTGTTTCAGCAGGCCGGAGTGAAATCGGCGGTCTCGCTGAACGGGATTTATCGAGGCGCCGATTATTTCACGGTGATCGATCCGGTCTCGATGGTCGAGCTGTACACGGAATTCATCGCGAAGGGCGGCGGTGAGACTTCGCCCGGGAAAACTGACATCTACGAGAAGATGGACAAGGATTCGGTGCCGAAGCTGCTCGAATCGATCGAGAAGCACGGCGTTCCGAAAATCCAGGTGGTGTATTTTCCGGGGATCGATCTGGCGACGCATGTCGCGCCCGATCCGTTGCCGATGGAAATCGATTATCTCGGGCGGGTAACCGATCCGCTGGTCGCGCAAATTCTCGCGGCCTACAGAGATTACGGCATTCTCGATCAGACTTACGTCATGATCATTGCAGATCATGGTCACACGCCGGTGTTGAGGGATCCGCAGCATGCGCTGGGGGCCGATCCTGACAAGGGGCCCGCCGAGGTGGTCAAAGCGGCGGGATTCCGGCCGCGAAAATTTGTGCTGAACCCGAGCGCCAGCGAACAGGACTACCAGGCGGCGTTCGCATACCAGGGCGCGATCGCTTACGTGTACCTGGCCGACCGATCTACCTGTCCCAATCCCGGCATGACTTGCGATTGGAAGCGGCCGCCCAGATACAGACAGGACGTGCTGCCGGCCGCGCGTGCTTTTTACGAATCGAACAAAACCGGCAGGCCGGCGCCGCTGATGAAGGGCACGCTCGATTTGATTTTCGCGCGGGTTCCGACTCCGCCGGGAAAAAATACCAACGAGTTCGAAATTTTCGACGGTCATCGGCTCGTGCCGATTTGGGAATATCTGCTCTTCCATCCGCGACCCGACTTGATCCAACTCGACCGGCGGATGCGATGGCTGAGCGTTGGGCCGTGGGGTAATCGCAGCGGCGACATATTGCTGCTCACGAAATCGGGGATGAACCGGCCGATCCAGGACCGTTACTACTTCTCGGGGCCGTATCACTCGTGGCATGGCAGCGCGTCGCCGCAGGACAGCTACGTGCCGCTGGTGGTCGCGCGGGAAAACCGATCGGGCGAGCAGCTCAAAAAGATCGTGGACAAGGCGATCGGCCCTGAGGCGCCGTCGCAA
>PMOH01000166.1 GCA_003161515.1 Deltaproteobacteria bacterium | reverse complement strand
TACGTGATCGTCGATTGCGGCGATCACGTTGACGAAAACGGGGTAGCCGCGTGGGAGCGCTCCGAGCACCTCTTTTACGTACTCAATCAGTCGATCGCGGCGGCGCGTTCCGCGTGGCGCTTCATCGATCTGTTCGAGCGCCTGGGCCTGACGTCGCTCGAGCCGCATTTCATTCTTGATCGTTACAGTCCGTCGCATCCGCTGACCGAGAAGGCCATCGAAACCACTCTCGGCAAACCGATCTACGCCAAAATTCCGATGGACGACCGGACTTTTGAAACCATCGAGCTGAAGGCACAGGACCTTTTCCAGGTAGCGCCGAACTCTGCGGTAGCGCGCGCGATGCTGGATCTCGCGGCGCTGGTGATGCCGCGTGGAGAACCGGTTGCGCTGCAAGCAACATTTATGTCGCGGCTCAAATCCGCCTTCGGCACACATTGACGCACACGCTGTTAGTTTAGCGAGGTATGCAGAATGGGACTGAGTGACAGGCTATCGAATGCCACCAAGGGTGCACGCCCTCTTGATAACGCCAGCGCCAGCGGCTCTCTGATTGGCGCAACCGTACGCCGGCGCAAGGACGCCATCGCCGATAGCTCGCGCCGCCTGAAGGTCAAGGTTCACAACAAACTGTTCGAGACTATCGACGTGTCCAAGCTCGAGACCTTCGAGCCCTCGATGGTCTCCAGCAAAGTTACTGCCGCGATCAACGACATTCTCAATGAAGACGGACGCCTGCTGACCGACGCCGACCGCAACCGGCTGGTCGAGGAACTCAAGAACGAGCTGCTCGGCCTTGGGCCGCTCGAGCCGTTGCTCCGCGACGACGAAATCACCGACATCCTGGTCAACGGCCACAACCAGGTTTACGTCGAGAAGCGCGGCAAGCTGCACGCGACCGACGTTGTATTCCAGGACGACGCGCATTTGATGCTGATCATCGATCGCATCGTCTCTCGCGTGGGCCGGCGGGTCGATGAATCTTCGCCGATGGTCGATGCCCGTTTGCCCGACGGCTCGCGTATCAACGCGATCATCCCGCCGCTGGCGCTCGACGGGCCGGCCCTGTCAATCCGGCGGTTCGGCAAGCATCGCTTCGACATCGGCGCGCTGGTCGAAAAAGAGGCTCTCACGTGGGACCTGGTCGAGTTCCTGCTCGCCGTCGTTCGCGCACGGCTCAACGTGATCGTCTGCGGCGGCACCGGCTCGGGCAAGACTACGATGCTCAATTGTCTGTCCGCGTTCGTTCCCGAGGACGAGCGTATCGTTACCATCGAGGATTCGGCCGAGCTTTCGCTACAACAGCCTCACGTCGTGCGACTCGAGACGCGGCCGTCCAATCTCGAGGGACGCGGCGAAGTCACGCAGCGCGACCTGGTCAAAAACTGTCTCCGTATGCGCCCTGACCGAATCGTGGTCGGCGAGGTCCGCGGCGCCGAGGTCTTCGACATGTTGCAGGCGATGTCCACCGGCCACGACGGTTCGATTGCCACCATCCATGCCAACAGCCCGCGCGAATGCCTGGGGCGGCTCGAGATGATGATGCTGCTGTCGGGCGTCTCGATTCCTCAGCGCGCGATGCGCCAGCAAATCGCCTCCGCCATCAACATTATTGTTCACGTCAGTCGGCTGTCCGACGGCTCGCGCAAGGTCATGAAAATTTCCGAGATCAGTGGGATGGAAGGCGAGATGATAATGATGCAGGACTTGTTCGAATTCGTCCGCGCCGAAACCACCGTTGCAGGAAAAATCAACGGCAGTTTTCAGTCCACCGGGATCCGGTCAGCGTACAACCAGCGCCTCGAAACGGCCGGCTACAAAACCGAATCGAAGGTCATCAAGACGGCGGCGCGATGAACCGCGACGATTTGCTCATTCCAGTCGCCGTCGCCGGCTTCGTGCTGGTGGCCTGCGCGCTCTGGTTCATGCGCCGCGGCTCGCGCCCAAGCGTGAGCCGCACCGTGATGCGCCGCATGTCGCGTCCCGACGTGGCGCTGGAAGGCGGCATCACCAAGACCGATCGACGCCTGACCGGACGCGAGTTCCTAAGCTGGTTTTATCGTCTCCATCTGCTCCAAAAGCTCGAGGAAAATCTCTGGCAGGCGGGAATTTACGCGCGCATCGCGGACATCCTGCTCGTGATCCTGCTGCTGTTCACGGCCGGTTTATTTGCCGGCCAGGCGATCTGGGGACGCGTGCTCATTTCGATCGGCATCGGCGGCGCGATGGCCAGCTTGCCGATAATCTACATCAGGGTGCGCCGGCAGCGGCGCCTCAAAGCATTCGCCAAGCAACTGCCGTACGCCCTCGACTTGATCAAATCGTCGCTGGAAGCCGGGCACACCTTGCTCCGTGGATTGCAGGTCGTAGTGTCGGAGTTCTCCGAGCCCATCAGCATCGAATTCCGCTCCGCTATCGAGCAGAGTCGGCTGGGACTGCCGCTGCCACGCGCGCTCGAAGAGATGCTCAAGCGGGTGCCGCAGGACGACCTCCGTCTGCTGGTGGTAGCGGTGCGCGTGCAATCGGAAGTCGGCAGCTCGCTCGCCATCATACTCGGACGCCTGTCGGAAATTGTGCGTACCCGCCAACGCCTGCAGCAGCAGATCAAGGCGCTCACGGCGCAATCCAAGATGAGCGGGATACTGGTCGGCTTTCTGCCGATCGTGATGCTGGCTGCGTTCAGTGTGATTCAGCCGAGCTACACTAATACGCTTTTTTTCGATCCGACCGGTCAGAAAATTCTGGAAGTTGCCGCCGTACTCGACGCGATGGCGTTCCTCTCAATCCGCAAGCTGCTGAAAGTGAAGTACTAAGGACCATCCATGCCGGCAATCTACGCAAGCCTGACGGTGCTTCTCTTGTTTGGCGCACTCTCCTTCGCGATCTACGCCGCTATCTACGGGATCAATCGCCCATTTGACGATCGCATCGCCGACATGGGCGTCAAGATGCGCGTCGCCTATGGCAATCCCAACAATGTAGACATGGACTCCGACTCGTTCGCGAATTCGCTCTTCCGATGGGTCGCCAAGCATCTTCCGGAGCCCGCGGCGGACTCACCCGAGCGCGAAAAGTTATCGCAGACTCTGGTCCGTGCCGGCTTTCCCGGGTCGACCGCCGTTAGCACCTTTCACTTTGTCCGGCTCGCGTCGACTGCTGGACTCGCGCTCACCTCGATGGTCGTCGCGATCGCTTTTGGCTTCCACGGTTTCAAGCCGCTGATAGCGATGCTCGTCGGCGCGGGCGTCGGCGCATTCGCACCGAGCTATTACATTGGCCGCAAAGCCAGGAACCGTCGCGACCTGATCGCCAGTCAGCTTTCCGACGTTTTGGATTTGCTGGTAGTTTGTGTCGAAGCCGGCCTCGGCCTCAGCGAGGCGATCAAGATTGTAGGCTCCGAAACGGCGCGCCAAAAGCAGGAGATCGGCGCCGAACTGGCGATGGTTTCTGGCGAACTCTCCGCCGGCAGCTCGCTTGGTCAGGCATTGAAGAGCTTCGCCGAACGCACCAATGTCGAAGACATCAAGCCGCTCGCCGCAACCCTGGTGCAAAGCGAAAAGCTCGGCGCGCAAATCGGTCCCGCGCTGCGCTCGATCTCCGACACGATGCGCACCACTCGCCGCCTGCGCGCCGAAGAAGCCGCCGCCAAAACCACCGTCAAGATCCTGTTTCCGCTCGTACTGTTCATTCTGCCCGCCATGATGAGCGTGATCGTCGGCCCTGCGATGATTCAGATCATGCGCGCGCTCACCAGCGTCCACACGCAATAGCAGCGCGCGCTCTTGACGCGGACAGGTCGGCACAATACCGATCGATCATGGCTGATTCGGAACCGCGCACGCGGGCCCTCGAATTGTGGAACGAAGCGATGCGCTTTCACATGAACCACGATCTCAAGCGCGCGATCGAGCTCTATACCAAATCGATCGAAGTTTTCCCCACCGCCGAGGCCTACACCTTTCGCGGATGGGCGTTCGAGGGCATGGGCCGCATCGACGACGCGATCGCGGAATGCCGCCGCGCCATCGAAGTCGATCCCGGGTTTGGCAATCCGTACAACGATATCGGCGCGTACCTGATCGCCAAGGGCGATCTCGACGAGGCGATCCCCTGGCTTGAGAAAGCCAAGATCGCGCCGCGCTACGATCCGCGGCACTACCCATTCATGAATCTGGGCCGAATCTATACTGCCAAGGGGATGGTGAAGCGGGCGATCGACGAATTCGAGGGTGCGCTCGCACTCGCGCCCGGCGATCCAGCTTGTACGTCTATGCTGGCGCAACTTCGCGCCCTGCTGAATTGAACGCGGTCGATTGAAGTGATCGAAGTCGGACAGATCGCGCCTGATTTCACGCTCTCCCTGCACGACGGCGCAACTCTTTCTCTGAAAAACCTTCGCGGCGCCAAAGTGCTCTTGTGGTTCTTCGTCGAGGCCAACACGCCCGGCTGCACGCTCGAAGGACGCGGCTTTCGCGACCATCAATCATACTTCGACGAAAACAACATTCGCGTCGTTGGTGTCAGCTTCGACTCACCCGA
>PMOH01000525.1 GCA_003161515.1 Deltaproteobacteria bacterium | reverse complement strand
ATTCATTTTCACGAATGGATTGGCGACAAGTGGGCGATTCTGTTTTCGCATCCCAAGGACTTCACCCCGGTCTGCACGACCGAGCTCGGCACGGTGGCCAAGCTCAAGGGCGAGTTCGACAAGCGCAATATCAAGCCGATCGGCGTGAGCGTTGACGACGTGACGTCGCACAAGAAGTGGGTTGGCGATATCGAAGAGACGCAGCATACCAAGATGAACTTTCCAATCCTCGGCGACGGCGACAAGAAGGTCGCCAAGCTCTACGACATGATACATCCGGAGTGGAACGACACGCTGACGGTGCGATCGGTTTTCGTGGTCGATAACAACAAGAAAATCCGCCTGATGCTCACCTACCCTGCCAGCACCGGCCGCAACTTCCAGGAAATCCTGCGGGCGATCGACTCGCTCCAGCTCACCGACAAGTACCAGGTGGCGACACCAGCCGACTGGAAGAAGGGCGAGGACTGCATAATCGTGCCGGCGCTGCAGGACGAGAAAGTCCTCAAAGAAAAATTCCCGAAAGGCTACAAGGTAGTGAAGCCGTACTTGCGCATCACGCCCGACCCGAGCAAGTAGCAAAAAAAANNGGCTTAGCCCTGCCCAAGGAAGTGTGAAACCCAGGATGGGTTTCACTACAATCAAGTTCCTATTGCTGAGTGAGATCGAAATTCCCTTTGCCCTTGCAGTGCTTCTTGCTTCCATAGGCCTGGAACGTGCCCCTCATTGTCGGCGGCATGGCAGTTTCATCAACCGTCGCGAGAACCTTGGCATCACACAGGTGATTGCTTCCGCTCGTCGTGAGAAACGTGAGCTTGAGTTTGTCTTTGGAAATGCTCCCTGTGACATTTCCGACCGGCGTGTCCGTGCCGCTGGTCACACTGAAAGTACCACCGATGCCTTTTCCACTCTGAGTGAGAACCATCATCATCGGACCGCTGCCCTTACCGCCCTCGGTGTCGGTGCCAGTCCAGGTGCCGGTGACTGAGGAGGTCGTTGATGGTTCGACACCCTGAGCGCGCGCGGCGGTCACGCAAAGCAGAGCCGACAGCATCGACGATGCGGCGAAAATTGCCGTGACGCGTTTAATTGATAAATTCATATCATTCCTTCCCTTTTATTCATCAAAAGCTAGCTGAATGATGTCTGGAAGCATTAGCTTAGTCAAATCGGCGCAGGCAGGAGTGACCTCCTTCGGCTACGCTCAGGACAGGCTCTGCACCCAGTATTCATGCTCCTTCTGCCCCAAAGGAAGCGTGAACCGCGAGATTTCAATACAAAACTAAGTTCCGATCCGTCTTACTGATGCGTCGCGAGGAAGTTCAGCATCGGCTCAGTCCACGTCACCGGCCATTCGAGATGATCGAGCGAACCGACCGTGACGCCGGCGATGCTTGAGGGGCTGCCGTCGGGATCGGTGCCGCAGAGCGGATCGCAATAGCCGACGGGCTGCTTGAGCGCGCCGATGATCACGTCTTCATCGGGGTTGGCGCCGACGTTCGCCACCTGGCTGATGATCATCTCGCTATTGGGGCATAGACCCGCGATGTCGCAGGAATTGTGGACCTGGTAGCTCTGGGTCTTGGGATTCGGCACCGCGATCTCCGCGATCGTCGAGGGCTGATCCTCGACCGGGGTTTGCGGGCATGGATCGTTGAAAGCATTGAACGGATCGGGCGCCGAGTAAACCGCGATCGAATTCACACTGGGGCGGTTGAGCGCGTAGATGTAGGACATCGCCGATCCGTTCGACCATCCGGAGACGAAAGTCTTGTCGATGAGCACGGTCCCACTCGACTGCACCTCGCCGATGAAATGATCGATAGTCGCGGCGTCCACATTCTCGGGATAGCTCTGGCCGTTGACTGTCACGGGTCCCGGAGCAAACTGCCGGTACCAGTTGTCCCATCCGGGGCCTTGATTGTCGGGCGCAGGATAGAAATGCGTCGTGTTGCGACCCTCGGGAGTCAGGACCACGAAGCCATTGGTGCCGGGGGCGAGGCTGAAGTCGTTCTGGAACGACAGGATGTTGGTCGAGATGATGGAGTCGGCGGTCACCAGCGACGGATGCAACCATACGAGCAGCGGCAACGGGCTCGAGGTCGTCGCGAAGGACGGTTGGTAGAGGCACGCATAGCGTGGCGTGCCGTCTGAATCATTCCACGGTCCCAGCACAGTACCGCCCACGCAATTCGGTATCGGATTGCTGATGAGCGTCTGCGGCGGATCGCCAAACGGGCCGCAGGTGGCAGTCGCTGATGCGGAGGGAGATACGGCCAGCATCGCGACCGCAATTACAGTAAGAATTACAACGGCAACAGAAGAGCCGTGCGGTTCGCGATTGTGTGACAGATAGCTGACTGACATTCGTGACTCCTTCGCCCCAAAACTCCTAGGACTTTGGTTCAGGCACGCAATTTCAGGACCGAAATTCCTATCGTTAAGAGAGCTAGAGAATTCCAACAAGATTGCGGATCGACGCGCTATCGATAGCCTCGAGGGTGTGAACGCGGCAGAATTTTTTACGGGTTTACGGGCAAGCTCAACTTACATGGAGATAGTCACATGAAGATTCCGCAATCGTTGCGCGAGGCGATCGAAAAAGGACCGTACGCACATTTGACCACGCTCAATCGCGACGGCAGTCCGCAGGTCACGGTGGTGTGGGTTGGAATTGAAGGCGAGGAGTTCGTGATCGGTCATTTGGCGGTACATCAGAAGGTCAAGAACATCCGGCGCGATCCGCGAGTCGCGCTGTCGCTGCTAAGTGACAAAACCAGCGCGCAGGGGATGCGCGAATACGTGGTCGCTTACGGCAACGCACGGATCACTGAAGGCAGTGCGGTGCCCCTGCTACAACGTCTCGCAAAAATCTACCTGGGTCCCAAGGCAGTCTTTCCGCCGCCCTCGATGCTCAACATTCCAGGCTTCATCACTCGAGTCGCGCCAGATAGGTTCACCGGTGTTGGACCGTGGGCAACTAAGTCTGCAGAGTGAGAAGCTACTACGGGGCCAAATAGGCGGGGACGAAGAGGTTCATATCTACTGTGCCCCAGCCGGTGGCTTTGTCGTAGCCGGTCGTTGCGGAGAATCCGGGGACGCGGTTGAAGCTGGTGTTGCCTGAGGTGACGTCGCGGATTCCGGTTGATGCGCCGTCGGCCTTTGCGCCTAGTTGATAGATCTTAGTGTTGAGGTTGCCGATCGGCGCATTGTTGGACTGCGAGATCAACTGGCTGATGCCGGCCCATACGGGCGCGCCGAGGCTGGTGCCGCCGATGCAGCATACGACCGCCGGCATATTTTTGTTATCGCGGCCGCCGAAGAAGAATCCCGGCGTCGAGGGACTCGCGCCGAACGCGATGTCGGGAACGTCGCGCATTTTGTCTTTCTTGAACAGCCCACTTTGAAATGCGGGCTTCTTGAAGACCTTGCTCTCGCCCCCGCCGGCGGCGCCGTCGCCGTCATTCCAGACCGATTCTGAAACCGAACCGACGTCGTTGCCGCCGGAATAGTCCGGCGTGAACTCGGTGCCGCCGATCGCAGTTACATTCGGCGATGCTCCGATCTCATTGA
>PMOH01000457.1 GCA_003161515.1 Deltaproteobacteria bacterium | reverse complement strand
TCGGGTTGGACCAGGTACGGCTCGTCGGTTCCGTTGGCGATCGATACATCGACCGGAACTATTCGACCGATCGGCTCTCCCGGCTTCGCCTGCATCGTTACGTCGCCCTTGGTGGGAGTGAGCGCAACTCGTGGAGTGATCGGAATCGGGTTCCAGGTGGTGGCGCATCCACCGAGGGCAAACGCGAGCAGAGCCGCGATCGACGTCGCCAACGCCGCACGACACACGGAACTGATGGTCAACATTTTTTTGTAGGATCTCGCAAGCACTAATTGAGAGTGCTTCACCATCTCCCGCGCCGATCGCATTGTCAAACCGGCCGCTGCCAGCCGGTACTGTCCGAATTAAGACACTGAGCGCGGGAAATTAAGACAGTCAGCCCAATCTCACAATCGCAGTGTCCGGATTTACTCAGCCGACGGAATGCAGGAATGGGTCCGGATGTTTCCCGACGAACTTTGGTTTGAACTCCTCGGTTGGAACGCATCCACTATTTATCGCGATCGCGCCCGCTACGACGGGCAAGTGCATTGCGATGTTTGTCTCTACGATTAGATTGACGATGTTGGAAGGCAGATTCCGACGAAGAATCCGAATCCCCATTTTCTACAAAGCCGACCAATCGCTAAAAAATAGGGTCAGAATAAAGTGCGGGTCGAGATCGATATGGCCGTGACGATCACAAGAGATGTCTAACTTTTGGGCCTACTTGTATAAGTACCCCCATTTGTTAAGGTTCGGGGGTGAGGTTTTGCTAAAGAATGGCCAACGAAGAAAACCCGCCGAGTTCAATATACAACCGAATTGCGATTGCCGGAGGCGCATTCAGCCCCTCGGCGCCGATTAGTCGGGTTACTCTCTTCGCCGGTCGCCATCAGCAGGTAATGCGCTCCATCGATGTTGTATACCGACGCGGGCAGCATGGCATCATCTTCGGTGAACGCGGAGTCGGGAAAACCTCGATGGCAAATCTAATCGCTGATTTTATTTCGCGATCAGACAAGGTAGATGTGCCGCCGAGATTTCTAACGCCGCGCGTAAATTGCACAGCCAGCTCGGACTACGATTCGATCTGGAGAGAAGTCTTTGGACGAATCCCGTACTTCGAGAATAGCGGAGAAACGGGATTGGCGATAGGCAATTTTGCCTCCAAACTGAATGACAAGAAACTCGACCCTGGCACAGTTCAAAACCTCCTTGAGGCCATCTCAAGTCAGCGCGATCTGATCATCGTAATCGATGAGTTTGATCGCCTTCGAGACACGAAATCACGACGGCTAATGGCCGATACGCTTAAAACACTTTCGGATCATTCGATCGATGCGACGATTTTCTTAGTCGGTGTTGCGGATACTGTGGATCAGCTAATTGCGGAGCATCAATCCGTAGCCCGCTCCATGATGCAGATTCAAATGCAGCGCATGGAGGATGACGAAATCAAGGAAATCGTCCAGAAAGGCCTCGACCGCTTCAATTCTCAATCAGAGGATTTTCGACTTCGCGCAACGGACGAGGCCGTAGCGTGGATCACTACGCTTGCTCGCGGTCTTCCACATTACGCTCACCTGCTTGCCCAAAAGGCTTGTTACGCAGCTATTCAAGGTGAACAGCCAGAGATCTCACTCAACCACGTGATGCAAGGCGTATCTAGCGCTCACGATGAAGCCCACCAATCTACATTATCAAGTTACGGCGCTGCGGTTTACAGCGCGCATAAAAATGCGACTCTAGCTGAAACGCTGGTGGCTTGTGCTTTAGCCGATACAGACAGCCTCGGCTTCTTCGCGCCTCGCGACGTACAGAAACCCTTAAGCCGAATACGAAAAAAAAAGATGCTGCAAATCGCCAGTTTCAGCAACCATCTAGAAGAATTTTGCGAATCGAAACGAGGTACGGTGCTGGAAAAAAGAGGGGGTAAGAACCGCCTACGATACAGATTCACGGACTCCCTGATGGCACCGTATGTAATCATGCGCGCGCTGGCCGAGGGCAAGATCGATCCCAATGTACTCAATCCTTCGAGGCCTACGGCTTGATACCTCAGTTGTGGTTGTAGCCGCCGGCTTCGGGTTCGGTTAGGGGGTGGGAGACTGGGTGCTTTGCGAGTAGCGCGATTGAGCGGCGGATGTCTTCCAGCAGGAGATCGCCCAGGTCGCGGCTTACGCCGTGGCGGACGAGGATTCGCTGGACGACGAGGTCGTCGCGATTCGGGGGCATCGAGTAGGCCGGCACTTGCCATCCGCGGGCGCGGAGGCGATCGGAAAGATCGTAAAGCGTGAAGCCGGGGTTGGCGCCGTCTTTCAGCATCCAGCAAACCGCGGGAAGTCCGCCGCGGCCGTCGTGGATGACGCGGAACGGGCCCATTTTGGCGATCTCGGCGGCTATGTGTTGCGCGGTGTGATAACAGGCGTTCTGGATTCTGCGGTAGCCTTCGAATCCGAGTCGCAAAAAGTTGTAGTACTGGCAGACGATCTGGCCGGCCGGGCGCGAGAAGTTCAGCGCGAAGGTCGGCATGTCACCGCCCAGGTAGTTGACGTGGAAAATCAGATCTTCCGGCAGGTCCGCGCGATCGCGCCATACCACCCAGCCGACACCGAGCGGCGCTAGGCCGAACTTGTGACCTGAGGTGTTGATCGACTTGACTCTCGGCAGGCGGAAATCCCAGGTGAGTTCGGGATCGCAAAATGGCGCAAGAAAACCGCCGCTGGCCGCATCGACGTGGATCGGAATATCGAGGCCGGTGGTCTTCTCGAGATTGTCGAGCGCATTCGCGATTGCCTGAACCGGCTCGTACTGACAGCAAGTCGTCACGCCGAGCGTCGGGACAACCATGATCGTATTTTCGTCGCATCGCGCGATCGCCTGTTCCGGGCCCATCAGCAGCCGGTCGCCTTCGACCGGGACCTCGCGGACTTCGACATCGAAGTACTGGCCGAATTTGTGCCAGCACACTTGCACCGGCCCGCAGACCAGGTTCGGCTTGTCGGTGGACTTGCCCTGCGCGCGCCGTTTGGCTCGCCAGCGCCATTTCGCGGCGAGACCACCGAGCATCGCCGCTTCGCTGGAGCCGGTAGTGGAACAACCGATGGTGTTTACGCCGTCCGGCGAGTTCCAAAGATCGGCCAGGATGTGAACGCATCGCGCCTCGATCTCGGCGGTCTGCGGATACTCGTCCTTGTCGATCATGTTCTTGTCGATGCACTCGTTCATCAGGGTCAGCGCCTCGGGTTCCATCCAGGTGGTGCAGAAGGTCGCGAGGTTCTGGCGCGAGTTGCCGTCGAGCAGCAACTCGTCGTGAATGAGTGCGTAGGCGGTGCGCGGCGCACGCTCGTCGCGGGGAATTCGATGCTTGGGGACCGACAAAGAAAGATCGCTGGAAGCGTAAAGGACGTCCGAGGCTTTTCTGCCGGAGTCGTGTTTTTTGTGAAGTGACATTCTCGTTCCTCCAAAGGCTGCGCGAACGAGTCTAGCTACTGGCCGGCGATGTGTGCGAGGGCGCTGTAGCCGTTCCAGATAATTTCGATACCGATGCAGAACAGGATGAAAGCCGATAGGCGCACCAGCACGTTGGTGCCCGACTCGCCGAGCGCGCCGACGGTCCCTTCCGCGAAGCGGTAACAAATATAAATGGTCGCGGCGATCGCGACGACACCGGCGATAGCGGCGGCCCCCAGGATGGCGACGTCGGACAAGGGCGCTCGCGGGCGCTGGCTGCCGATGGTGATGGCCACTGCGATCGAGCCGGGGCCAACGGTGATCGGCATGGTGAGCGGGTAGAAGGCGTCGGTCGGTATCTTCGGCTCGTGAGTCGTTCGGTCATCGGTCATATCGTCTCGCGACTGGAGCAGGCTCCATCCGGTCGCAGCGACAATTAGTCCGCCGGCGACGCGTACGATCGGCAAGGTGATGCCGAAGAACTCGAGCACATACGAACCGATGAGCAGCGAGCCGAGCAGCAGGAAGAAGCTGTTGAGGGTCACGCCCAGCGCGAGCGCCTTGCGTTCTTCGTCGGTGCAGTGGCGGGTGAGGCCGAGAAAAATCGGCGCGCCGCCAATAGGATTCACGATCGGAAACAAACCCGCGTACACGAGCAGGAAGGCGTTGGCAATGTCGTAGCCGGATATCATCTGCACTTCGGTGGCGGAGGATGCAGTGTGATGCGAAAGGGCGGTCTGGGTCAAATTGCGGGGAGTGGCTGGTGGGGGGCGCGCGCGCGGTGCGCGGGTCGAAGACCCGCGCGCTGCTGTGGAATGCAAAGAGGCGACGGCCGCGGAACGCGGCCGTCGCCTCTTGAGTAGCTGTCGTTATGCGCGGGCTTTGCGCAGCTTGCGCGCAGACGCGCGCTTGGCGATGCGCACGCGCTCGGGGCGGCGCTTGCCGCGCGCCGCGGCGGGCGCTTTGCCCGCGACCTTGGTCGCGGGCTTCTGGATTGCGGCCGCGGTCGCGGCCGCATCCGGCGCCGGCGCTGCTATCGCAGCGACGGCTCCTGCCGGCAGCAGCGCAGCCTCTGCGGCTGCGCGCTCCGCCTCGAGTACCATCGCGGCGCGTCGCCGCGCGATCGCGTCGAGCCGCTTGTCCTTCCACCTGCGCAGGCCACCCCGCATGTACTCGGGATTGATGTCGAGCATGTCGCAGACGTTATCGAACGAGAAGACCCAGCGCTTGTCTTCATGCGCGATCCATTCGTCGGCATCGCGGAACAATCGCTGGCCCTTGCTGGTGGACGCGTCGATGCACTTCATGAAGCATTCGATCGCATCTTCGAGCACGCTCAGGATGAGCCGCTTTTCGCCCTCGAGCAGATGCTTTTTGCGCATCGCCTCGAAGTATTG
>PMOH01000411.1:1210-2796 GCA_003161515.1 Deltaproteobacteria bacterium | reverse complement strand
TCGGGGTGACTGGATTTGAACCAGCGACTCCTGCGTCCCGAACGCAGTGCTCTGGCCAGGCTGAGCTACACCCCGTCTCCGGTTGCGGGTAATCGGGAAGGTACAGACGAGTGTTTATAGCATTGGAGGCGATAGCGCGCGAGTCCGGCGGAATCGTCGGCGCTGTCCTAATCTGAGGCCAAGTTCCTAAATCGAAATCGCGGGTCTCCTGATTTTACGCGGAGTGGCCGGTGCAGTCCTAGAAATTACGCCAGTTATACAAAACGAAGCCACCGAAGCCGCACACGACCAGCGCAGCTCCACGAATATAATTGAGTTCAATCGCGGTGCTGACGCCGTAGCGCTTCACATTGCGTTGCCACAAAATATCTTCACTGATCGGCCACCGTCTGTATGTTCCGATCACGTGGACCACGCCCATTACGCCGACAATCAGCGGAACTAAACCCAGCATTTCGCTACCAGCCCACAAGCGCGAGCGCGGCTGCGTGGTGGGGCTTCATGGCTGATGCGTCTGCGCGATCAAGTCGCGCATCTCGCCGACGATCTTGCCGTAGTCGGGCTTGCCGAAGATTCCTGAGCCTGAGACGAAAACGTTGGCGCCCGCCGCCTTCACGTCCGCGATATTGTCGAGCTTCACGCCCCCGTCGATCTCGACGTCGATGCTGAGTCCGCGACGGTCCAACTCGCGTCGGATGTAGCGCAGCTTGTCGAGCGCGGCCGGAATAAACTCCTGGCCACCGAAACCCGGATGCACGCTCATCACGAGAATCATGTCGAGATGCTCGGCGAAGGGCAGCACCTTGTCGGCGTCGGTCTCGGGATTGATTCCGATCGATGCGCGCGCGCCGAGGTCATGGATTCGCTTCGCCATCGCGGGGATATCGGGGCATACCTCGCAATGCACCGAAATTGAGTTGGCGCCCGCTTTCACAAACGCCTCGATATAGCGGGCTGGCTCGGAAATCATCAGATGCGCGTCGAGCGGCAGTTTCGTGACCTTGCGCACCGACTCCATCACCGGAATTCCAATCGAGAGGTTAGGCACGAAGTGCCCGTCCATCACGTCGAAATGAATCATGTCGGCGCCGGCCTTTTCGACCGCGCGAACCTCGTCGCCCAGCCGCGCAAAGTCAGCGGAGAGAATCGAAGGCGCAATTTTGTCGTGGAGATCTTCGTGCGGGAGAGCCATAAGCAGAGATTAACCGCGGCGTGATCCGATTGCGACTCGGGTCTTAGGATGCGCTGCGCGCTTGACGCTGGACAGCTTGATGCAAATTCCAATCAGCCTGCAGGCGCATCCACAATTGCGCTGAGGTCTTAAGCAATCGCCCCAATCGAAGCGCAGTATCGGCGGTAACAGCGCGTTTGCCCAGAACTATCTCATTCAAGCGGTTGAGTGAGATGCCGAGGCGGCGGGCAGCCTCGACCTGTCCGAGGCCGAGCGGTTTGAGATATTCCTCGAGCAGGATCTCGCCGGGCGCGATGGCGGGACCCAGCCAATCCGGCTGTCTAGTGATAGTCTTCGACGCAGACTTCGTCACGTTCTTTTTCCTGTCGCCTTTTTTCTTGCGTCATCCCGAGCG
>PMOH01000411.1:0-1200 GCA_003161515.1 Deltaproteobacteria bacterium | reverse complement strand
GTGTCATTCAGAGCGAAGCGAAGAATCCCGGCTCCTTCCTTAGGGCATGCCCAATCTACCATCGAAACGTGACCCGGCACTGATCGTCGATCCGAACGGTGCTCAGAATCGAGGAATAGCACTCGCAAGCCAGCTGCCGATCGGATTCGAAACCATCCGGTGCGACGAGTACGAATGATAGTGATGGCGCCCGACCCTGATCGAGGTAGTGCTTGTCCGATACGAAACGTAACTCACATGGCGGGGCGCGGCTACGTACGAATTTTCCGCGTATTCCGGTGTACTCCACGTCGCCGATGAAGTGCTGGTCGCGGTCGGCGTCACCTGCACCCTGCCGACGCCTTTTCCAGTCAGCCCGATTTGCTGTGCGGCGCCATGCGACAGGTCCAGCGAGCGACCGCGCACGTACGGGCCGCGATCGTTGATTCGGACCACCACCGATCGGCCGGTGTCGGGATTCACGACCCTCACGTGCGAGCCGAGCGGCAGCGTGGTGGACGCGGCGGTCAGGCCCTCCGGATTATAGACCTCGCCGGTGCTGGTGCGGCGTCCCGCGAAGCCGGGTCCATACCATGAGGCGACTTCAGTTCGTGTTCCCCGATAACTTTGCGGCGGAGACGAATAGTAGCTCGAGGCAGGCAATGGCGCGGACGCGGGCGTGAAATTTTGCGAAGAACATCCGGCGATCATGAACGCGATCGCACAAACCAGGAATGCCGGCGTGGGCCGAATCGACCGCGGTGCGAAATGAATCAGGCGCTGGTCCACAGCACAACCAACTATTTCAAGCCTGGCGCCGAATCAAGCGCGCGGCAAAGAATCCGTCGAGTCCGCCGAGGTCGGGCCGCGTCTTCATAAATCCTCGCGCATCGATAACACCTCTAAACTCGTCTCGACCCGCTACGGCGCGATCGATTTCAAAATCCTGGTGGCGCGCGAGAAATCCATCGACCACGTTTTCGCCCTCTTCAGGCGCGATACTGCAAACTGAATAAACAATCGCACCTCCCGGACGCACAATCGCCGCGGCGTGCTCGAGCATTCGCAATTGTATCGCCGCCATCCGCGCGGGGTCGGTCGGCTTGAGCCGCCATTTGATCTCCGGATGCTCGCGCAACGTGCCGAGGCCGGTGCACGGCGCGTCGAGAAGCACGTACTCGACACTCGATTCCGCAAACGGCGCGCCAGCGGTCAGGTCCG
>PMOH01000315.1:649-7006 GCA_003161515.1 Deltaproteobacteria bacterium | reverse complement strand
TTGCGCGTGCGCCAGTTTTGTTGGAAGAATCGCTGCAGCGAACGCCGCAACCGACAGAAATGATAGAAACGGTATCATGCATTTTCTCACGTCAAAAATTCCTCCTCGTTTCGGAAAACTTCGCATGATCGATCAACCCGCAGTTGATTTCCAGTGCCAACGGTTATCGCGGGGTAGAGCACATATGCATAGCTCGCTCGTCAGAACGAACAACTTGCGGGCTGTTTCGGTTTGTTTTCAGCGCCCGCGCCTTTGGCGCAATCGGTGCTGTCCGAATTCACCTGACTCCGAATTGGATGATTACCCACTTGGTGACGTTTCTCGTCCGCGCTCTTCCTGTTAGCTTCAATTTGCACTTTCAATTTTCGCTATGACTACGAACACAATTTCTGTGCCGAATCCGCGGCGGGCTTTGCTCGCTGGGTGGGGGCGGTATCCGCTTTCTGAGAGCGATGTTTATCGGCCTGATCGGATTGCCGAGCTGCAAGCTGTCGTTACTGCGAATTCGACCTCGCTGATTGCGCGGGGGGCGGGGCGGGCTTATGGCGATGCGGCGCTTAACGATCAGAATCGGGTTGTCGATTTGACCCGGCTCAATCGGATGCTCTCCTTCGATCCTGCCACCGGGCTTTTGAGGTGCGAGGCAGCGGTTACAATCGCGGAGTTGATCGATGTGTTTTTGCCGCGCGGGTTTTTTCCGCCGGTCACGCCGGGGACGCGCTTCGTTACGCTGGGCGGGTCGGTGGCGGCTGACGTTCATGGGAAGAATCACCATCGCGATTCGTCGTTGGCGTCGCATGTGACCTGGTTCGATCTGATGATCGCGTCGGGCGAGGTGATCCGATGTTCGCGCGAGGAAAACTCAGCGCTGTTCTGGGCGACTGTCGGCGGGATGGGGCTGACGGGCGTGATTCTCGAACTGGAACTCCGGATGCGCCACGTCGAGAGCGCGTATCTCGATGGCGAGTTGATCCGCGCCGGCAATGTTGACGCTGCGATCGAGGCCTTCGAGCGGATTGATGCGCAGTACGGCTATTCGGTCGCGTGGATCGATTGCAACAGCACGAAAAGCGCGCTGGGCCGATCGATTCTCAACGTCGGCAACTTTGCGACGCTCGACCAGTTGCCGCCAAATCTTGCGCAGAATCCGCTCAGCACGATGCCGAAGCTCAGTCCGCGCGTGCCGTTTAATTTTCCCGCGGTCAACTCGCTGACCGTGAGGGCGTTCAACGCGGTTAATTATGCGATTCATCGCGAGAAAGCGGCGCACACAATCTTCGACTGGGACAGTTTTTTCTATCCGCTCGATTCGATTCGCAACTGGCCTCGAATCTATGGCAAACGCGGCTTCGTGCAGTATCAATGCGTGTGGCCGCCCGCGGAGAGCCGCGCGGGACTGGTCGAAGTGCTCGAGGCGATCACGCGCAGCCGGCGCGGTTCGTTTCTCGCGGTGCTCAAGAAGTTCGGCGCGCAAGACGGCCTGCTGTCGTTTCCGATGCCCGGCTACACGCTCGCGATCGATTTTCCGGTTACCGATGGGATGCTCGAATTTCTCGACACTTTGGACGTGATGGTGCTCAAGCGCGGCGGTCGCGTGTACCTGGCCAAGGACGCGCGGATGTCGCCCGAGACGTTCCGCGCGATGTATCCGAACCTGGGCAATTGGCAGGCGGCGAAGAGTTCCGCCGATCCGGAGAATCGATTTTCGTCGAGCTTGTCGCGCAGGCTGCGCATGACGGAATAGCTTGGGATGACGGAATAAATTCCGCCCTACTTAAGATGAATAGAGTTTTGATTCTTGGCGCTACCAGTCCGATTGCGCGCGCGCTTGCGCTGCGGTTCGCTTCCGATGGGGCGCAATTGTACCTTGCTGCGCGAAACGCCGACGAGGCGCGGCGGGTTGCGGAGGACGTCAGCGCTCGCGCGGGCGTGACCGCACTTTCCGGGACCTTCGACGCGTCGGACTTTGCCTCGCATGACGAGTTCGTCCGTCATGCGGCGGCGGCGCTCGGCGGACTCGACGGCGTCGTCGTATGCTTCGGCACGCTCGGCGATGAGGACAGCGCCCAGACCGATCCGGGCGAAGCGCTCGCGACGATTCATCAGAACTTCACCGGCGCGGTGTCTTTGATCACGCTTGCCGCGCGGCATCTCGAGCAGCAGCGCTCGGGATTTATCATCGTGATTGGATCGGTCGCGGGCGAACGCGGGCGCAAGAAAAATTACGTGTACGGATCGGCCAAGGGCGCGCTCGCGACTTTTGCGCAAGGCCTGCGCGGACGCCTGGCCGCGAGCGGCGTGCATGTGATGACGGTGAAGCTCGGCACAGTCGATACTCGAATGACCTGGGGACGCGAGGGCGCGCTGCTGACGATTGCGCCGGCCAAAGCCGCCGACTTGATTTACGCGGCGTATCGAAAACGCGCCGAAGTGGTATATGTGCCGTGGTTCTGGCGCTTGATCATGGGCGCGATCAGAATGATCCCCGAAAGCCGCTTTAAACGCGTCAGCTTCTGAACGCCAATTTCGTCCGCTCGCGATGGAGGACAGAAATGAAAGTAAAACTTGAGGTTCTCATCGTGGCTGCTGTCGCGATCCTGTCGATTGCCGGCTCGCCAACAGCCGGTGTTAATCCTGGCGATACGATCACGAAAGATCAGGCTGACAAGGTTGCCGACCTTGTGAGTCCGGGGAACCTGGTGCTGGTGAAGCAGGGCATGACGATGAAGATCGTGCCGACTGATCGGCTCGAGTGGCCGCCGCCCTACAGGTCCGCGACCGAGAAATATTCGCCGCAGGTGAGTCTCGCGCCTGACGGAACGTTGAAGGGCTACTCGGCCGGGTTGCCGTTTCCGCTGGTCGATGCGAACGATCCGAATGCGGCGCTGAAAGTGATGTGGAATTTCAGCTATCGGCCGCTCTACACCGATGACGCGATTTCCAAGAACACTGAGATTGCGAGTTACCGGCCGGGCTCGACGCCCGCCGATCCAGTCGAGCATTTCACGATCGGCAACGTCGGGTTTTACAACAACACCGGGCGCACCGAAGTGAATCCTATCCCGACCGATCCGGAGGCGACGCGGGCGAACATCCGATATCGCTTCGGCGCGTATCCGTTTCTCGAGCCGTCCGAGATGCGCGGCTTCGGATTTATCCGCTACCGCAGTCTCGATCCGAAAATCGAGGACAACAGCTGGATGATGAATCCGCGCACGCGGCATACGCGGCGCGTGTCGGCGAGCGAACTCTCGGATGTATTCGGTTTGCTCGACACGGCCGCGGGTGGCGGTGGCGGCGGCGCGGGAACCTACGCGAGCAATCTCGATCCGGATTCGTTTTTTGGCTTCGCCGCGAAAATCGAGGACTTCAATTACAAGTTCCTCGGCGAGCAACCGATGCTCGCGGTCGTGAATGCGGAAAATTCTCCGGCCAAGGCGTGTCCGACCGACGGCGGACGAACTATCTGCCCCGAGAATTGGGAAATGCGCCGGCTTTACGTGATCGAGGCGGATGCGAAGCAAGGCTCCGCAATCGCGAGCAGCCCNNGCGTCGGATCAATACGATCGCGACGGCAAGCTGTGGAAGACAGTCGCGACCTTCAACGCATACCGCGACCGGCCGATTCCGGATGCGCGCGTGGCGATTTGGCCATTCAAGCGGATGTTCCAGACTGCGCTGGTCGATGAGGATGTCACCAACGGCTTCTCGACGGTGGTGCTGTCGCCGGGAGTCGAGACCGACGAGCACGAGAGCTGGTACATCAACATGGGACTTGCGACGGAGAATTTTTTCAATCCCACGGCGATGTCCAACGCGGCGCATTAAGAATTAAATGTGAAACGTCCTCGCACACCTGTTGCGCATGTCCAACGCACAAACCCCGTGCGGGAAGGGAACCGGATCCAGGAGCGGCGGATAACTTACCAGCGGATTACTTGTTCGTAGATTTTTGGGAGCTGGCGCGGGAGCGATGCGATGTCCTCGATTACCAGGTAGCGGGAGGATTGGCACATCTGGCGGAGGTAGTCGTGGCCGGTTTTGTCGACCGTGATGCAGAAGGGGAGGACGCCGGCGAGTTCCAGTTCTTTGAGCGCGACCATCGTGTCCTGGATGCCGTAGGCGTTCGAGCGGCGGTCGTGGCCGTAGTCGAAATCCTGGGGGAAGCCGTCGCTCAGGAGGATCATGTGCTTGGCGCGCGACGCCACGTCCTTGAATTTTTCGCGCACGTGGCGAATCGCGGCGCCCATCCGGGTCGAGCGCTTGGGCTCGACCGCGCCGACGCGCGCCTTTACCTCGTCGCTTAGTTCCTGATCGAATTCCTTGATCACGTAGAACTCGACGTTGTCGCGGCCGTGGCCGGAGAAGCCCATGATCGCGTAGGCGTCGCCGATTTCCTCGAGCGCCTGCGCCATGATGACGAGCGCTTCCTTGTTCACGTCGATGATGCGGCGCGGACGGTTGGCGGTTTGCGGGCGGCGCTGCCATGCCTTCATCCAGTCGTCAGTGTCGTCATCGTCGGTATGCTTGCGCGGCTCGCGATGTACCGGCTCGTCGGTCGAGGCCGACATGTCGAGCAGAAACAACGTGGCGACGTCGCGCGCTTCTTTCTTGCGTGCCTTGTAGAAGCGGCCGTCGGGCGTCTCACCCATCAGACGCGCGACGCGAGCCTCGATGGTGCGGTCGATGTCGATTTCCTCGCCGTCCTCGAGTCCGCGCACCATCCGGTACGACGCGGGGCGGATGCGCTGGAAGTTGCGGCGCACGCCGGGGAGCATCTCGGCGTAGCGGACGAGCGTGTTTTCGAAAAAATCGCCCTCGTCGCCGGTCAACGGGATTTCGCGCAGCCGGCACCAGTTGCGGCGGTAATCGTTCAGCACGTAATCCCATTCGTCGTAGGCGTAGTACGAATCCTGGCGGCCGCGGCCGATCATCAGGCGTCCCTGCCCGGTGACGCTGCCGACTTCGCCGAGCTGCTCGCGCATCTGCTCGAGCTCGCTGAGCTGCTTGCCGGTGAGTTGGGTCAGGTACATGCCGTCGCCGTCGGCGCTGCCGTCTCCTTGCGAGGGTTTGATCTCGGCGCCCTGCTCGATGAGCTTGCGCAATTCTTCGGGCGAGAGCGCCCTGCCCTGTCCGCCCTTGGATTGCTTGCCGGAGACGTCCATCTGGACGTTCTGATCGGGCTCGCCGCCGCCGTCACCCTGTTCGCCGTCTTCGCCTTCACCGGCGGTCTGCGATTCGGAGCCCTTCATTCCTTTGATCAGGTCGTTGCGCATCCGCTCGGCTTCTTCTTCGGTGAGCGGATCGCCTTCGCCGCGTTCGCGCGCCTGCCGAATCAGCTCCTGGAGCCAATTATAGAGCGCGCTGACCTGATGGACGCTGGTCATGACGTCGGCGCCCCGCGCGCGCACCGGCGCGAAGTGATGCGCCGCCATCCGCACGAGCGGAGACTCGAGCACCTCGCCATTGGCATCGAGATCGAGCGCCGCTCGCACAAGCATCGTGCTGAGCGATTCGGGATGCAGCCGATCGAGGAGCGAACGGTTGAGGGTCGCGATGCGCGGCGCGAGTCCGCGATAACGTCGCGCGAGTTCGGCGTCGATGCGCGCCGACTCCGCCAGGCGCATCAGGGCGCCGGCCAAGCCCGGGTCGTCGAACGACGCGACGAAGCTGTCGATGGCCTCGACGCCGGTCTCGCCACGCTCTTCGAAGCCCGCGATGTCGGCGAGCTTCAGCTTGAAGGTGCCGAAGTCGTGACGCGCCGCGAGATGCGCGGTGGTGACGAAATAATAAATGTAGGCGTCGCCGCGAGTGCCGAAGGGCTCGAGCTTTTCGGGGAGATAGATCATTTCGCCCGGCAGCAGCGGATAGTGGAACGGGAGCATCGGGGCGCTGTTGGCGATCGAGTCGATGCGGAATTCCAGCGGAAACAGCATCCGCATGAATTTGGTCAGCACACCCTTTATTTCGAAGAGGTTCTGAGGTTTCTCGGGAATTTCGGGCATCGTCGTAATTGATTCTTGCAAGAACGGGTGTCGCGATCAATTTGAAGTTGCGCCGCCGGCGACCTAACCCCTAACCCCTTCCCGAGCGGGAAGGGGAACCGGATTGAAGAGAAATTCGAGTCGTTTGCAGAGCGAGGCTGCGGGCCTTGACTGAAATAATACGGACGTACATATTTAACTGGTCAGCCAGGGCCTATAAATTCCCCCTCCCAAAGGAGATACACCGATGAATACCCCCGTTGTTTTGATTACTGGCGCCCTCTCGGGCATTGGACGTGCCACCGCGATCGCCTTCGCGCGCAAAGGCGCACGCGTCGTCATCTCGGGCCGCCGCGACGAAGTCGGCCAGAAA
>PMOH01000315.1:0-609 GCA_003161515.1 Deltaproteobacteria bacterium | reverse complement strand
AACAATGCCGGCACCGAAGGCAAGCAAGGTCCGGTGACGGAGCAGACTGCCGAGACTTACGCAGCCACCTTCGACACCAACGTGCTCGGCACGCTGCTCAGCATGAAGCACGAGCTGCGCGTGATGCTGCCACAGGGCAGTGGGAGCATCGTCAATATTTCGTCGGCCTACGGAAGCGTCGGCGCGGCGGGCGCATCGGTTTACGTCGCGAGCAAACATGCGGTCGAAGGGATGACCAAGTCCGCCGCGCTGGAAGTCGCGGGCACCGGCGTTCGCGTAAACGTGGTTGCTCCAGGCGCTACCGATACGGGTATGCTCACTCGCTTCGCCAGTACCGAAGAAAATAAGGCGGCACTGGTCTCGACCGTTCCCTTCAAACGTCTCGCGACGCCGGAGGAGATCGCTCATGTGATCGTTTTTGTAGCCTCCGCAGAGGCCTCGTACATGACTGGTGCGTCCGTTCCAGTGGATGGAGGAATGATAGCTGGCTGAACTCTGGGAAGAGCGGCGCGGCCCCTCCAGCAACAAAGCGCGCGAGGCGAACAATCAGTGGCGATAAAATAACCAGGGAGGTGCGACATGGCTCGCGGAAGTATCAGTCATATTGCG
>PMOH01000040.1 GCA_003161515.1 Deltaproteobacteria bacterium | reverse complement strand
ATCGAAGAAATGGTCCGAAAATACCCCGAGCAATGGCTCTGGACCCACCGCCGCTACCGCACAAGGCCAGTGAGTGGATCGCCATCACTGTACGATTAGCCTCAGTTCCTCTTTGCATCGTCCTATTCTTGTGTCATCCCGAGCGTAGCCGAGGGACCCCGAATCTTTTGCGGCGCAAAACACTTCAACTTCACCAAAGGCACGCGGAGCCGAGTCGCTCCGAATCCGATAAGCTGAAATATAGATTGACTGCGTCGTCGTCAGGATCGAGCTTCAGCGTAATTGGGAGATGTTCTCCGCACCCCCGTGATTTGGCGGAGCGTCGCGAAGAGAGCTATCGCGATCAGCCATGCGGTGGGGGCGGCGATTAGCGGGATTGCGCCGCCGCCTGCTATCCACCATGGGATTGCGGCGCGGTTGAGAATTATCTTTGGCCACATCTTTGCGCTCAGCACGAAGCCGCAGTGCAGGCCGATCGAGAAATACACACTGCCGGTGAGGATATACGCTTCGCCCAGCACGATGCCGAGCAGGAATAGGCCTATCAGTGTTGGAATCGCGATAGCGGGATTCGTGAATTGGTCAACGCTGTGCGCGAAGGTCATCAGTCCTGCCGTTGGCGTGTAACCGGTTACGTAGAAACGGGCGGGAGAGCGGACTAGATGCGCGACGGCGTAGATTGCGGCGCTTGCGATCAGCGCTACGCGTTTGCTGACGTCGTTGCTCATGCCGCGTAGCAGGAATGCGCGGAAGAAGGCTTCCTCGATGAATGCGATTGCTATCGCCGAGAGAAAATATTTCGGGATCAGCGCTGCCGCCGCTCTATGATCGCCGATCCCGCCGCCGCCGACCGCGAATGCGAGTCCGAATAATATCGCGATCGCTATCATCGCGACGATGAAGCCGCGAATCGCGCGCACGAAGCTTGGCGCGGCAGGATGAATGAAGCCGCGCCGCAGCAGCGGCATGAGATTCAGGTCGCGCGCGGCATACAGCATCACGATCAGCATCGAAACCATCACGGTGCGATCGAAGATTCTCGGAAACGGGTAGTGCCATCCCGCAGCCGACAGCGCGACTGCCGCGAGTGGTGCGAAAATAATCGCGGCGACGATTCCGGCGACTAGAACCAGTGCGAATCGCGCCGTGAACGAGCGCGGCATCGGAACCTAACCCCTAACCCCTTCCCGAGCGGGAAGGGGGACAAGATTATTGGGAGTGAATTCTTCCCTCGGAACCTGAGAGCGAAATGGCGGCCTCGCGATTTTGCGATTATTACTGGGTGCAGGGGTCACCCCTGCCGAAGGAAGTGTGAAACCCACCGCGGGTTTCACGTTAAATCCAGTTCCGCTCAGCGCGGCCGCTCCGGATCGATTTGTGGTTCGAGTGTCACCTCGACCGGGCACACGCCGGCAGGCGAGTTTACGATCTGCATCACGGCGCGCGCGATGTCGTCCGCCGAGAGCATCGCGGCGCGATCGAGCCGCTTGCTGTTTGGAATCAGCGCGGTATCGACGAGGCCAGGAACGATGACCGAGAGCTTCAGGCCGTTCTGGCGCATCTCGTGGAAAGCCGCGCGCGTGAACGCGATCAATGCGGCTTTGGTCGCCGCATAAACCGCCTCGCCCGCCGGAGCCTTGATTGCGGCCGACGATGCGACGTTGACGATCATGCCAATCCCTCGCGAGGTCATCGCGGCGGCGGCGAGGCGCGTGAGCGCGATTGGCGCGCGCAGGTTAAGCGCTATCATGCGGTCCGCGTCGGCGGGACGCATCTTGAGCAGCGGCGTTCGCGGCGGCGCCCATCCGGCGTTGTTGACCAGTACGTCAACACGTCCGTAGCAATCCAATGCGGCGCCGATGAGCAAGTCGGGCGCGTCGTCGGTCGCCAGATCAACCAGGACGATCAGCGCGCGCTCGAGCGGCAGCCCGCTCTGGGAGCGGGTTTCCTCAAGTTCGTCCCGTGATCGAGCGGCGAGGCATAGCGAGTAGCCCGCGCGCGCCAGCTCGAGTGCGATCGCGCGTCCGATACCGCGGCCCGCGCCTGTCACGATCGCCACGCGTGCTTCCTCGCCGCCGCGCGATGTTCGCGCGGTGCTCATTCGCAGCCATCTTGCACTGATCTAATCGCTCGCACAGACTGACGATAATGAATTCGCATGTGTTCCGCGAGTATGACATCCGCGGCATCGTCGAGGACGATTTCGACGACGCGTTCGTGGTCGATCTCGGGCGCGGCTATGCCACGCTGCTGCATCGCGCCGGTAAAAAAACGATTACGCTCGGGCGCGATTGTCGCCTGTCGTCGGACCGCTTGCGCGACCGGCTGGCCGAGGGTTTGCTCAGCGCCGGCATCAACCTGGTTGACATCGGCGTGGTGCCGACGCCGCTGCTCTATTTTTCGGTGCTGAGCTGGAAGATGGATGGCGGCGCGATGATAACCGGCAGCCACAACGCGGCCGAGTACAACGGCTTCAAGCTGGGCGTGGGTCCGACGACGATTCACGGCGCCGAGATTCAGCGGCTGCGCGAGATAATTGGGCGCCGCGATTTTGTCACGACCGGCGCCAAGGGCTCGTACATCGAGCGTCCCGTGATTCCCGACTACAACGATTTCATCAT
>PMOH01000372.1 GCA_003161515.1 Deltaproteobacteria bacterium | reverse complement strand
TCGACCTCGGCCTCCAGGTTTCGACTGGACGCGGCCACCACGCGGACGTCAACGGTGAGCGTGCGATCGCCGCCGATTCGTTCGATGCTGCGATCCTGAACGAAGCGAAGGAATTTTATCTGCAGCGAGGTTAGAAGCTCGGCGATCTCATCGAACAACAACGTGCCGCCGCTGCCCGCCTCGAGCCGACCTGGCTTGTCGTCAATCGCGCCGGTGAAGGCTCCACGAACATGACCGAACAGCTCGTTCTCGAGTAGCGGCTCCGCCAGTGTCGCGCAGTTGATTATGACGAACGGCCCACGCCGTCGCGGACTCCATCTGTGAATTTGCCGCGCGAGAACATCCTTGCCGGTACCGCTGTCCCCGCTGAGAAGAATAGTCGAGTCGCCGGCAGCGGCACGTTCGAGCGTCTCGAGCAGCGCGGCCATTCGAGGGTTGCGGGTTTCGAGCAGCAGATCGTCGCCGAGCGATTCATCCCGCACTCCGTTGGCCGGAACCTCGTCTGCCGGGACTCCATTTGGTCTTCGAACATCCATCGTTCTCAGATCCCGATGAAACGCGATCGGCCCGCTTGATGCGCCCGGTTATGTTCTTACGCAGGCGGCGCTCCGTAACGCTTGTTCAATTCGAGGTTGACCTGCAGCACGTTGATCATTTTCTCGCCGACCAGACCGCCCATCGGCGCGAACGAGTCGGTCTGCAGGATTTGATCGATCTCCTGGCGCACTTGGCCTTGATCGCGCTTGGTATCGGTCGCCCATTTTGATGCGACGCGATCGAGCTGGTATTCAGCGTTCTGCAGCGTGATATGCCGATCGAGTCCGGAAGCGGAAGCCGTCACCCTTTCTCCCGGCACGTCCTGCAAATCCGCATCGGCGTGATCCTGTCGCCACATATCGAAGAAGTTCGACTGAATGTCGGAGCCGTCCTTCACGGGCTGGATCGCGGTCTGGGTCTTTCCACCGGGCAACTGGGTTGTAACCGCAGACGGAAACTTGCCGGGATACTGCTTGGAGAAATTTTCGAAGAACAGGACCGCCAGATCCGACGGTTGCGGCGTCGGCGTGCCAGGGTTCTGCTTGATCCAATCCGCCACTTCAGCCTTATGAGCAACGGCCCAATCCGTAATGTACTTGGCATGCGAGGGATCGGCGCTTACCCATCCTTGTGCCGCCGCGTTGTGAGCATCCGCCCATTGCGCGACGATGTGCGGCTGTCCGCCGGCGCTGTCATGCTCGAACCATGCTTCGACGTCAGGCGCGACCAGTTGTCCGGCCTTTGGGCCGCTCTTGTATTTCACGATCGGGCCTAATTGCTGCGCTACCCGATAGCGCAACATGTAGTTCGATGCAGCGAGCGCCGACGAGGCCGACGCCGAACCGTCGTAGGATGCGGCCGACGGTCGCGGCCAGAAGTACTCGTCCTTGGTGAAAGGCTGCGCAATTAGCAGCGAGCCGACTGGTTTGCCATCCGGGCCTGCAACCATGCTGCCATTGGCGGCGAACGGGAAGAGTGTTTGCCCGATTGCCCACACTGCCAGCGGGTAGATCAAGCAGCAGATAACTATGGTAGCGCTTAGGAGCCAGAGACTTTTGACTATGTGAGTTTTCATTGTAGGTACCTTCTACCAGCCTTGCTCACGCAACCAGGTGCATAGCACTCAGCACGACATCGATAAGCTTGATGCCAACGAACGGATGACACCGCCGAGTCCCCAGACGAGAAGATTTTTTCGCAGCAGCGCGTCCGCGCCCAGCGGCCGATACTTAACTCCCTTCAGGGCGACCGGAATCAGCGCTGGAATAATAATCGCATTGAAAATGACGGCCGATAAGATCGCTGAGGTCGGCGAATGAAGATGCATCACGTCCATCGCGGCCAGCCACGGAAGCGTGCCGGCGAACAGCGCCGGAACGATCGCAAAATATTTCGCGACGTCGTTGGCAACCGAGAATGTGGTCAACGCGCCACGCGTCATCAGAAGCTGCTTGCCGACCTCGACGACTTCAATGAGCTTGGTCGGATCGGAATCAAGGTCGACCATGTTGCCGGCTTCTTTGGCGGCCTGAGTGCCGGAATTCATCGCGAGACCTACGTCAGCCTGCGCCAGCGCGGGAGCATCGTTGGTCCCATCGCCCATCATCGCGACCAGTTTGCCGTCAGCCTGTTCCTTGCGGATGTAGGCTAGCTTTGATTCGGGCGTAGCCTGCGCGACAAAGTCATCGACACCCGCCTGCCTGGCGATCGTTGCTGCAGTGAGAGGATTGTCGCCGGTGATCATGACCGTGCGCAGACCCATGTTGCGCAGGCGCTCGAATCGCTCGCTGCCGGGTTTCAGGATGTCCTCGAGCGCGACGACGCCCGCAATTTTGGAATTTTCCGCCACCACCAACGGAGTCGCGCCCTTCGACGCGATACCATCTACGATTGCCGCCAACGCCTCCGGTACCACGCCATTTTTCTTTCGCACGAAGGCAATAACTGCGTCCGCCGCGCCTTTGCGAATGGTACTGCCATCGAAGAGATCAACCCCGCTCGTCCGAGTTTGCGCGCTGAAGGCGATAAATTGCGCGCCGGTTGGCGTTTGCAACTCTCTCGCGCCGACGCCGGCCGCCTAAGCTGCCACCACGATGCTCTTACCCTCCGGAGTTTCGTCAGCCGCCGAGGCTAGCGCCGTCAACTGGGCCAATCTCTGCTTTGTATAGCCGGCAACCGGCTCGAAGTCCGTCGCATGCCGGTTGCCGACGGTAATTGTGCCCGTCTTATCGAGTAGCACCACGTCGATATCGCCCGCCGTCTCAACCGCCTTGCCGCTCTTGGCAATGATGTTGGCCTGGAGCGCGCGATCCATTCCGGCGATTCCAATCGCGGCCAGCAGCGCACCTATAGTCGTAGGTATAAGACAGACCAGCAGTCCTACCAGGGTCGGAACGTCGGTACCAAGGCTCTTAAGCGGCTCGGTCGCGCCGAGGTAACCCATCATGTACTGCTCTGCATTCCACGCCATCGGCCAGATGGGGATGACTACGATCAGAAATGCAAGGGTGAGTGCGGACAGCACCAAGGTCAGCGCGATTTCATTCGGCGTCTTCTGGCGAACGGCACCTTCGACCAGGGCTATCACGCGATCGAGAAAGGTCTCGCCCGGTTGCGCAGTGATCTTTACAACTATGCGATCGGAAATAACCCGCGTCCCGCCGGTAACTCCAACTATTTGAGGGTTGTCCGCCATTCGGATTCAGGCCGGCGACGATAGATGCCTTTGTCCCGCGCCAGCATCGCGCATCCGATCATTTCGCGGCGCAAAGTGGCGCAATCGTGATGATGCAGCTTGAGAATGGCGTTCACTTGCCCCTCGGTGTAGCTAATGTCCGGCTCGAAGAAACTGGCCAGCCACTTCAGGATTACTAATCGCTTCTTGTAGCTGACCGGTATTTCCAGCAGGCGATCACCATTGACAAAAGTGTCGAGAACTTTTCGCTCCGAGCTGCGCGCCCCGGCTGATACGGCCAGTTTTGCGATACTGTCGCGGCTGAAAACGGCGCGGCTGATCCGTCCCAGCACCTCGTCATTCAAGCGATACCAGCGGAAGTTGCCGTCAGCGCGCAGCGTTAAGAGTTCGAGCTGCTTCAATATCGCGAGATGATGCGAGACGGTCGGCTCCTTCAAACCGAGCATCGCGGCGAGCTTCTGGACGCTATGCTCGGCGGTCGAGAGGAGGCCGACTATCTTGAGGCGGCTCTCGTCAGCCATCGCCTTGCAGAACTGGAGCATGATTTCGGGCGGTTGCGGTTCCATCGGTTCTTGCTCACCTCCTTCGATAAATATCTAATTAGATACATATCAAAATGAAACGAGCAACGGAACCTCCGCCGACGGTTACTAATTCACCCTCCCTCAATCAGCCGTTAATGCGTCGGTAACGTCGATTTGGCACACAGACGGACTGGTGCGGCCACTTTCGGACGCTACCATCGGGAGGAAGGAGAAATTATGGGCATGCGGAAGACTGCGATCGTAGCGTTGTTGGCGATTGCCGGGGTGAGTGCACCGCTGCAGCAGGGGGTGTCGTTTGCGCAGGGCGCCCCGGCGGCGATGGCGACCGAGGCGATGGCATCGAGCTTGTCGGCGGCCGACAAGGATGCGCTGATGAAGAAGCTCGCGGAGGCCAAGAAGCACGATAGGATCGCGCGCGCGGGATGGTCGCAGGAACCGTTGACGCAGGCGACCTACGACAAAAAGATCGACGAGATTAAAGATTTGATTGCCAAGCTCAAGAGCGGGGAAGACTTCCCGCTGAGCGCCGCCGACAAGGCGATGGCGTCGCCGAAAAGCGCCCCGTATTGACACGATTGGAGGGCGGTCCGATCGCGGGCGGCCCTCGTTACTTGTCGGCGATGTGAAATATGTGGAGCATGCGATGCAGGATCGGCGCGAGCATGAGTCCGACCACTGCGATCAAGGCGAGGCCGCTGTAGAGCGCGTACACCGAGGCGAACACTTTGCCGGCGGTGGTCTTGAGCGGATCGACGGGACCCATCCCGCCGAGAATCATCGACGCGTTGAGTAGCGAATCGATCCACGGCAGCCCGTCGAGGTAGTGGTAGCCGCATACCCCGACCGCGAGCGAGACCGCGACTACGGCGCCGGCGACCGCGGTCCATCGCGCAACCCGCCAAATGAAGAGTCGTCGCGGCAGCAATTTTTCCTGATGACGTTCGAACCGCATTGAATTTTTCTTTAACATGAATGTCGCTGAAAATTACCCACGGG
>PMOH01000376.1 GCA_003161515.1 Deltaproteobacteria bacterium | reverse complement strand
GTTGCGAATCATCAGAGCTTTTTCGATATCTTCGCGTCGGCTGCGTTCATGCCGGGGGAGCCGCGGTTCGTCGCCAAGAAAGAGTTGCTCAAGATTCCGATCGTTGGATTCGCGATGCAGAAAGGCGGGCACATCATCATCGATCGCGACGCCGGCGGCCAGGCGATCCGCAAGGCCATCAAGATCATCCAGAGCGGCCTCGACGTCTGCGTGTTTGCCGAGGGGCATCGCCACAATGACAATCGCGTGCACGAGTTCAACGACGGCGCGGCGTGGCTCGCGATCCTGTCGCGTTTGCCGGCGGTGCCGATGTCGATCAGCGGCTCGGGCCGCTTCTATCCGCGCGGCGCGATATTCGTGACCCCGGGCCTCACGATGCGTATGACGATCGGAAAGCCAATCCCGACCGACAATATGCGCAGCAGTGACCGCACCGAACTGACGCGCAAACTCGAAGAAGCCGTCCGCGCGAGCTTCACCACCGAAGTCTGAGTCTCCTGTTGCCCTTATAGGCTCTGACGTGGCAGATCGATTGTGATCTATCGCAGGAGGATCCAACCATGACGGCAGCATCAATGCCCAAAGAGTCATCTGCGTATCCAGTGGTTGAAACCGCGTACGGTAAAGTCCGCGGAGTTGCTGCAAATGGCGTGAGCAGCTTCAAGGGCATCCCGTATGGCGCTTCGACTGCGGGACGCAATCGCTTCATGCCGCCGGTTGCGCCCGCGACGTGGGCGAGCGTGCGAGACGCGCTCAGCTATGGCCCCACCGCGCCGCAGAATCCCTCGTCGATGCGCGGTTTGGTCGATCCCAAGAGCGGGTTTGCAGCATACGGCGATCCCGACGGCATCATCGAAAGCGAGGATTGCCTCGTCCTGAACGTCTGGACCAGCGATGCGAGCGAAAATCGTCAGCGGCCCGTGATGGTCTGGCTGCATGGGGGCGGCTTCCAGGCGAGCTCGGGCTCACCGCCGATCTACGACGGAAGCAATCTCGTGCGGCGCGGTGACGTGGTCGTCGTCAGTGTCAATCATCGGCTGGGCGCGTTGGGCTACACGTTTTTCGCCGGCATCGGCGGTGACGATTTTAGTTCGGCGCGCAATGTCGGAAATCTGGATTTGATCGCGGCGCTGGAATGGGTGCGCGACAACATTGCGAAATTCGGCGGCGATCCGCGGATGGTAACGATCTTCGGTGAGTCGGGTGGCGGGCAGAAAGTCTCGACGCTGCTCGCAATGCCGGCAGCGAAAAATCTTTTTCATCGCGCGGTCGTTCAGAGCGGCCCGGGATTCAGGATGAACAAAGCCGCTCACGGCGAGCAGGTCGCGGAAATGCTGCTGACCGAGCTCGGCCTGAGCCGCGGGCAAGTCCGCGAAGCGCAGACGATGCCGGTCGAGCGCATCGTGGCAGCGCAAGCTGCGGTGCAAAGCAAACTTGCGGCGCGGGTCCCGGGCTTCATCCAGGGTTTCTCGCCGGTGATGGACGGGGTCACGCTTCCGAGCCATCCGTTCGATCCAACCGCGCCCGACGTTTCCGCCGACGTGCCTTTGATCATCGGCTACAACCGCACTGAAATGACGCTATTCGTCGCCGGCGATGCAAAGGCTTTTTCACTGGATGAGGACGGGCTGCACAAGCGGGCGGGTCGTCTGCTTGGACCTGATGCAGACAGCGTGATCGAGATTTTCCGCAAGGAGAATCCTGGCGCGACTCCCTCAGAGTTGATGTTTCTGATTGGAACCGAGTATCCAACCGCGGCCTATTCCAGAAAGATTGCGGAGCGCAAAGCGGCCGCGGGCGGCGCGCCCGCCCATCTTTACCGATTCGATTGGGAGACTCCGATTGCAGGCGGCCGGCTCAAATCACCGCATGCGCTCGAGATACCGTTTGTGTTCGACAACACGGCATTGGCTCCGCGGCTGACGCCAGACCGGGCGGACGTCCACGCACTCGCTCATGCGATGAGCGATCGGTGGATAGCGTTCGCGCGCAGCGGCAATCCGAACGCTGACGAAGCGCCTCGATGGCCGGCCTACGACGCTTCGGATCGCGCGACGATGATCTTCAACGGCGAATGCAGGGTCGAGAAAGATCCAAATCGCGCGCAACGGGAAGCGATCGACAGCATCCTGTTCGCGCCGCGAACTTGATCGAGCGCTTTACGAGAACAAATCGCCGACCAGGTGGAACGGATACATAATCACGGAACCGACGCCGTCGAGTACTGAACCGACGGTGTTGGATGTGGAATTTGTTACCTCATTCGTAGTGTGCTCGGCCTGTTCCGACGCGCAGCCAGGAAGCACGAAAAGTGCGCCCGCAGTTAGTAGAATCGGCAGAATTCGCTTTATTTTCGACATGGTAATACTCTCCATCAATCGGACGAAGCAAGACTTGCGCCCACAGGTGCACGGTAGTCAGGCTTTGCGATCGAAGATGAACAGCGGTACCTGGTTCGCGAACTTTGGATCGATCGTCAGGATACGGCGTCCCGCGTCGATTTCGATCGTGCCGGCGTCGAGACC
>PMOH01000410.1 GCA_003161515.1 Deltaproteobacteria bacterium | reverse complement strand
GCGTCGAGCAGTTCCCACAAATCGTGATTCTTGTTGCGCTTGTAATGCAGCGTCATCGATTTCACGACGTACTGGCTGTCGCTGCGCAGGACAACCTCGGCGCCACGCTCGGTCGCGCGCAATCCTTCGATCGCGGCCATCAGTTCCATCCGGTTGTTGGTGGTCGAGGGATCGTAACCGTTGAGTTCGGTCACATTGCCATTGGGATCGCGCACCACGACGCCCCATCCGCCGGGCCCCGGATTACCGAGGCAGGAGCCGTCGGCGTAAACGAGATATTCGCGAGACGAGAGCGCCACGGCCAGGATTCTAGCTGAGGCCGCGAGCTTTTCGCAGCCGCGTGAACCACTCGACGTATTGGCGCGCCGCGCGATCCCACGAAAAATCCGACGCGAAGCAATTTGCCATCAGCCGCCGCCACGTCGCGCGGTCCCGGAACATCGCGACCATCCGGCCCAGTGCGGCGACCATTTCGGCCGCCTCGAAGTTCTCGAAGACGAAGCCATTGCCGGTCCCGCGCGCGGGATCGAACTCTGCGACCGTATCGCGCAGTCCGCCGGTGGCGCGCACCACCGGTGCCGTGCCGTAGCGCAGAGCGTACATCTGGGTGAGTCCGCACGGTTCGAATCGCGACGGCATCAGAAACGCGTCGCTGCCGGCCTGGATTCGATGCGCCATCGTATTGTTGAACTCGATTATCGCGCGAAGTTTTCCAGGGTAGCGCGACTCCGCGTCTTTGAAAAATTTCTCGAGCACCGCGTCGCCACTCGCCAGCATGACGAGCTGCAAATCCAGGCGCATCACGGCGTCGAGCGCGTCCTTGAGCAGGTCGACGCCTTTCTGCCCGGTCATGCGAGTGACCATCCCGACCACCGGCCAGTCTTCCTGATTGGGTAGCTTGAGCGAATTGCGCAACGCCCGCGTGCACTTGCGCTTGCCATCAGGTTTCGCGGGCGTGTAGGTCGCCGCGATTTCGCGATCGCCAGCGGGACTCCACTCGTCGTAATCGGCACCGTTCAGGATTCCGACGAAATTTTCGCCTTTGTCGCGCAGCACTCCCTCGAGTCCAAAGCCGAGTTCAGGATCGGTGGTGATTTCACGCGCGTAGGTCGGGCTCACGGTTGACGCGCCGTCGCACAGGACGAGCGCGCCCTTCATCAAGTTCAGGTGATTGTAGAATTCCAGGTAGTCGACCGAATTGTAGGCCGCGTCGAGATTCAGCAGCGCGAAGTCCTCGCGCTTGCTGATTCCCTGGAAGGCAAGATTGTGAATCGTGAACACCGACAGCGCATTCTTGAACCGCCGGCGAAGAGCATTGTCGGCGCGCATCGCGATCGGCACGGTCGCCGAATGCCAATCGTGCGCATGCACAATGTCCGGCGCGACGATCTCCGCCGATGCGATCGCGGCGGCGCGGCCAAAGAAGATGAAGCGCTGCAGGTTGTCCGGATAGTCGATGCCGTTTTCGCCGTAGATTCCGGGCCGCGCGAAAAATCCAGGATGATCGATCAGGTACATCGGCACGCCGTGCGGATCGGTCGCGCGCAACACCGAGAAACGTTCGACGCCCGTGCCAAAGCGCATCGGGACATCGCGCAGGACTGGTGCGCTCTCGACGCTCTCAACAATCGAAGAGTAGCCGGGCACGATCAGCGATGGTTCCTCGCCTGCCGCTTTCAAAGCGCCCGGCAAAGAGCCGATCACGTCGGCGAGACCGCCGGCTTTTGCGTGGGGCGCAGCTTCCGCCGCAACGATCGCTATCTTCATCACTGGGTGCAGGGGTCACCCNNGCGAAACCCACGGAGGGTTTCGCATACGCTAAAGTTCTTCCTAGTTCAGCACGGTCCTTTCGGTTCGCGCCGTCGCCGGTGTCGGCGCGACTGCTTCTGCGCCGGGTTGCACGGCGTCGCTGTCGCGCAGCGCGTGCCGAATGACTTCATCGACAGTGTCGACAAAAATCATCTCGAGCTCTTTGCGCACTTCGGGCTGGATGTCCTCGAGGTCGCGCTCGTTGCGCCGCGGCAGGATGATCGTCTTGATTCCCGCGCGCCTTGCCGCGAGCACTTTCTCCTTGATCCCGCCGACCGGCAACACCTTGCCGCGCAGGGTTATCTCGCCGGTCATCGCAATGTCCGAGCGCACCGGACGGCCGCTGAGCAACGAAGCCAGGGAGGCCGCGATCGTCACGCCGCCCGACGGTCCGTCTTTGGGAATCGCGCCAGCGGGAACGTGGACGTGGATGTCGGATTTGTCGTAAAAGTCCGGCGCGATTCCGAGCGCCGCCGCGTGAGTGCGCACGTAAGACAGCGCCGCCTGCGCCGATTCTTTCATCACGTCGCCGAGCGAACCAGTGAGGTTGAGGCCCTTCTGCCCCGACATCCGCGTGCTCTCGATAAACATTATCTCGCCGCCGTTGGGCGTCCATGCGAGGCCGGTTGCGACCCCCGGCTCCTGCGTGCGTTCGGCGACCTCGGAGAAAAATTTCGGAGCGCCTAGGTACTTCTGCACGTCGTCCCCGCTGACGACCGCCGGCGCCGTTTCGCCTTCAGTGATCGAACGCGCGATCTTGCGGCATACGCGTGCGATCTCGCGCTCGAGATTTCTCAGCCCCGCTTCGCGCGTGTAGCTGTGAATAATCTCGCGCAGTGCGTCTTCCGAAAATTCGATCTTCTGATCGCCGAGTCCGTTCTCGATCAATTGCTTGGGGATCAGGTGCCTCTGCACGATTTGCAGCTTTTCTTCTTCGGTGTATCCAGGCAGTTCGAGCACTTCCATCCGGTCGCGCAACGCGTGCGGCACCGGATCAAGCATGTTGGCGGTAGTCAGGAACAGCACCTTGGAAAGATCGAAGGGCACATCGAGATAGTGATCGGCGAAAGTGTTGTTCTGCTCGGGATCGAGCACTTCGAGCAGCGCCGAGGCCGGGTCGCCGCGGAAGTCCATGCCGAGCTTGTCCACCTCGTCGAGGATGAACAGCGGATTGTTCGAGCCGGCGTTGCGCAGCCCCTGGATGATTCGTCCCGGCAACGATCCGATGTAAGTGCGGCGATGGCCGCGAATCTCGGCCTCGTCGCGGATGCCGCCGAGCGACAGCCGCACGAATTTGCGCCCGAGGGCGCGCGCGATCGACTTGCCGAGCGAAGTCTTGCCAGTACCAGGAGGGCCGACGAAGCAGAGGATTGGTCCTTTCGTATCGTTCTTGAGCTTGCGCACCGCAAGAAACTCGAGGATGCGTTCCTTGATTTTTTCGAGGTCGTAATGATCCTCGTCGAGCACCTGGCGCGCGTGCCGGATGTCGAGATTGTCCTCGGTCGAGACGCCCCACGGCAGGCTGACGAGCCAATCGAGGTAAGTGCGCACGACGGTGTGCTCGGCCGATTCCGGCGGGATCATCTTGAGGCGCTCGAGTTCCTTGTCGGCGACCTTGCGCGCCTCGGGCGACATCTTCGCCTCTTCGATCTTCTTTTCGATCTCTTCGACTTCGGACGAGCGCGCGTCACCCTCGCCCAGCTCCTTCTGGATCGCCTTGAGCTGCTGGCGCAGGTAGTACTCGCGCTGATTTTTGTTGAGCTCGGTCTGCACTTGCGACTGGATCTTGTGCCCAAGTTCGAGCATCTCGATCTCGCGCCCGAGGATCGCGATCAGCTTTTCGAGCCGCCCGCGAACGTCGAGCGTCGCCAGCAAATCCTGCGCCTCTTCGATCGGTATCTTCAAATATGAGGCGACCATGTCGGCGAGCCGGCTCGCCTCCTTCACCTGCATCGCCATCACCTGCAACTCGTCAGGCAGGTACGGCACCAGCGAAACAAATTTTGAAAACTGGCTGACCAGATGCGCGTGCAGCGCGTCGATTTCCTTGTCGGACGACACCGGCTCGACCAGCCGCTTGACGTGCGCGAGGAAGTACGGCTCGCGCTGCGTGAACTCTCCCAGCTCGATTCGCGCGAGTCCCTGCACCAGCACCCGCACGCTCTGATCGGGATAACGCAGCATCTTGAGGATGCGCACGGCGGTGCCGCTCGGGAACAATCCCTCGGGCGTGGGCTGCTCGTCTTCCGGATTTTTCTGCGCGGCGAGCGCGATGACTTTATTAGTCTGGCCGCATTCCTCGATCAGCTTGAGCGACGACGGCCGCGAAACCAGGAACGGATGTATCTGACTGGGGAAAATCACGATGCCGCGCAACGGCAGCACCGGCAGAATCTCGGGAATCTCGGCCTTGCTCAGGTCCTCTTCAATCTCGAAGCGTTTTTCCCCTTTAGGTTTATCTGCCATAGATTAGTCGAACCTCTTAAGGAGGGACCGCGCCGCTACTGCCGCTATTCCCCGCAACCCAAATTTCACCGTAATATACGGTTGTGATGCAGACAAGGTTACCTCTTACATTGAAGCTAATCATGGTGACCGGCCCGCGCTACCGACGAGGAAACGTTGCCCAATATTGGATTTGATAGGCTGTTCAGCGAGGAAGAAGCTAACGAGCTGATTCCGCGGCTGGAAATTTTAATGCGCCAGCTGCAGATGCAGGCGACGTCGTTGCGCGCGCGAATCGAGGAATTGTCGGTGGACGATCCGTCGATTCTGCATTCCGCGATGAGCGAAATTGTCGGCCGCTATCCCGAGCTGCGTTCATTTGCGACCAACATGGCCGACGCCGCGTCACAAATCGAATCCTTCGGCTGCATTCTTAAAGACATCGACCTCGGCCTGATCGATTTCCCATACGACTCGGGCGACGATGTGGTTTTCCTGTGCTGGCAGTTCGGCGAACCGCGCGTGATCGCATGGCACAGCGTGGACACTGGATTCTCCGAGCGTCAGCCGCTTCCCGGCGCGCCCAACCGATACCTCAACTGACGACCACGCCGCTGCCTAACTAAAAAGAGATGATAATTGCATTGTCGATTTACCTCGCCGCACTCGGATGCTGGCTCGGCGGAATTGTTTTTTTCTCATTCTTCACCGCACCCGCGGTCTTCACGATTCTGCCGCGACCCGAGGCCGGCCAACTGATCAGCGCAATCTTCCCGCGCTACTACATGCTCGGCTACATCGTCGGCACTATCAGCCTGGTGCTCGCGATCTATTTGACCGCGGTGCGCGAACCGCGAATGTGGTGGGGCGGCACGACGCTCGCGCTGGCGATCGCGCTCGGAATCACCTTCTATGCCGGCACCGTCATCCTGCCGCGCGCCGACGCGCTGCGCACTGTCAATGAAAGTCCTAATCCTGACCCGGTGAAAAAAGCGGAGTTCGACAAGCTGCATCACAACTCCGTGATTCTCAACGGCACCGTCCTGCTGTTGAACCTTGCCGCAATCGTCGGCACCGCAGGAGCGTTGACCCGGAATGGCTGAGCATCGCTACAAAGCGGTCGTGATCGATCTGTTCGACACGCTGGTCACCTGGAATCCCGACGGGTTGCCGCTGATGCAGTTTCGCGGGCGCGA
>PMOH01000287.1:1425-7030 GCA_003161515.1 Deltaproteobacteria bacterium | reverse complement strand
CTGTGAGTATTGAAGTGACTATTACGCAGTAGTCAGTGCTTCGACGTCCGCGACCGACTTCGGCGTAGCCTCGGTCATCACCTCGTGACCGGTCTCGGTGACCAGCACGTCGTCTTCGATTCGAATCCCGACCCCGCGGAGACTCTCGGGAACATCGTCGTCGTCGGGCGCGATGTACAAACCCGGCTCTACTGTAAGCACCATCCCCGGCTCGAGCACTCGCGACGCGCCATTGACTCGGTAGAGCCCGACGTCGTGAACGTCCATTCCGAGCCAGTGACTCGTGCGATGCATGTAATAGCGCCGATACGAACCCTTCTCGATTATTTCCTCGGCCGATCCCTTCAGGATTCCCAGATTCCGCATGCCGTCAACCAGCACGCGCAGAGCGACTTCGTGCGCGTCGTCGAAATGCGCGCCCGGCTTGATCGTATCGATCGCCTTGAGCTGCGCGTCGAGCACAACTTCGTACAAACTGCGCTGCAGGCCAGTGAAGCGCGCGCCGATCGGCGAGGTACGCGTGATGTCCGCGGCGTAAAAGTCATACTCGGCGCCGGCGTCGATCAGCAGCAGCTCGCCGGTGCGCATCTCGCGATCGTTGTTGATGTAGTGCAGCGTCGCGGCGTTGGGACCCGACGCGATGATCGACGGATAGCTCGGGCCGGCAGCGCCCTGCGATCGAAATGCGTAGTCAACCTCCGCTTCGATCTGCCACTCGCGCATGCCGCCGCGCGCCTTCGCCATCGCGCGCTTGTGCGCGTCCGCCGAAATCGCCATCGCGCGCCGCATCGCATCGAGTTCCGCCGGCTCCTTCTTCAGCCGCGCTTCGTGAATAATGTCGCGCGGATCGATTATCGCCGACGGACCTACCCCGATTCGTGGCCGCATGCTCTGCGCCCATCGAATCAGCTTCATCACGCGCTCATCGGTCTTCTCGTTCAGCCCGAGCGGGTAATGCACGCGATCGCTCTTCTCCAGGTAACGCGGCAGAATCTTCTCGAGCTCGTCGATGACGTACGCCTTGTCGGCGCCGTACTCGATCATCGCGCCCTCGATTCCCGCGCGCCGTCCGGTCCACGTCTCGCGTTCCTTGTCGCGCGGCCGTACGAACATCACGAACTCGCCGTCGGGATGTCCCGGCGAGAGTACCGCGATCGATTCCGGCTCCGCGAAACCGGTCAGGTAGTAGAAGTCGCTGTCTTGCCGATAAACGAACTCGACGTCGCCCGATCGCACGGATATCGGTGCGCTCGGCATGATCGCCGTCGCGCCCGGCGCGATGCATTCCATCATGCGCTTGCGCCGCGCGCGAAAATTCTCACCGTGCCCGTTAACACTCATCGCAATTTATTAATCCACGCCGGCTGCGCTCGCGCCACCATGCGTTTCAAGGCAATCCCGCCCGCGGCACTTCGACTTGGGTGGTCTCGATTCTCCCGCCGCGCGTCGCGCGACATTTCTCGGGATCGGAATTGGGCGCGGTCGCAACAAAAAGCGTCCGCCCATCGGGACCGCCCAGCATACACGCGAACGCGTCTGTCTCCACTTTGATCCGTTCGACTACCTCCCCACCCTGCTTCACCCGAATCACTTCCGACGACGTCGGACACGCCACCCAGATTGCATTTTCGGCATCCAGGCAAATCCCATCAGGCAGGCTCTGTCCCAAATCCGCCCACAATCGCCGATTCGTCAACGATCCATCCGCCTCGATATCGAACGCCGTCAGCCGCCGTCCAAACGTCTCTCCAACAATCAGAGTTTTCCCATCCGGCGTGATCACAATCCCGTTCGGGAACATCATGTCCTCGGCAACGGCACTCGCGACTCCATTGGGCGTAACCATCACCAACGTCGTCCCGTGCGGCGTCTCATTCTTATGCAAATCGAATCCAAAATTCCCGACGTATGCACGTCCGCGCGCATCGACCACCATGTCGTTGCAATCGAAGGGCGCGAGCTTGCTCATCTCCGCGGCCTTTTTCAGCCCGTCGCGATCCAGGCGCATCAGCTTTCGATCCGTCATCGATACCACGAGCATCCGCCCATCCGGCAGCCATCCAAGTCCCGACGGCCGATTCGGCACCTCGCAGATAACTTCCCGCTTCCCCGCCAAATCGACCGCGACGACCTGATGCGCATGCATGTCGGAGAAAAAGAATTTCCCATCATGCCATCGCGGTCCTTCAGGAAACGCGAGCCCGTCGATCAATGCTTTGAGTGTCCGCATTCGACTCGAACCTCAGTCCAGCGCGCCCTTCGCGCGCAGCGCCTCGACCTCGGCCGAACTGTACCCGAGCAGTCCCGTCATCACTTCATCAGTATGTTGCCCGAGCACGGGTGCCGCGGTCTTCACTTCGCCTGGCGTTCCACTCATGCGCCATGGAATTCCGCAATGCTGCCGTTTCCCGACTTCCAAATGTTCGCGATAGACGAAGTATTCGCGCTCCGTCAAATGCTTATCTTCAGATAGGTACTTACTATCGGCGCAAGCTCCCGCCGCGACTCCAGCCGCCTGCAGAGTATCCACTACGTAGGCGACTCTTCGCGTCGCCGTCCACGCACTGACTATTGCTTCGAGTGCGTCTTCATTCTCTTTTCGCGCTGCGAGCGTTGCGAATCGGGGATCATTAGCTAGTTCAGGTTTACCTATTGCTCTAGCCAGTCGTGCCCATTCCGCGTCGTCAGGACATACTATCGCTACCCACTGATCGATCGTGACGTCGAGGATTTTCTCAGGCAGATCGATGCATTTGAAAAGTCCGTGCGGAGCCATCAGAGAATCGCGATTTCCGTTCCGCTCGGGCTCGCGTCCGTTCATCGTGTACTCGAGAATCCCTTCTGCCAGCAGGTCCATCGCGCACTCCCACTGGCTCATATCAATATATTGTCCCTCACCGGTTTTTGCGCGATGGAACAGCGCACTGATTATAGCAAACGCGCCATGCACTCCCGCGTTCGGGTCAGCGTAGCTGAACCCCGCATGCATCGGGGGAAATCCCTTATAGCCAGTCAGCGCCGACAGCCCCGACAACGGCACCTGCGCCGGCCCGTATGCAACGTAATCTTTATACGGTCCGGTGTCGCCGTAGCCCGACAGAGTAATCATCACTACATTCGGATTTACCTTCTTTACTTCTTCGTAGCCGAATCCCATTTTCTCGAGCACGCCCGCAGCGAAGTTATTAATCACAACGTCGCTGTTCTTGATCAGCCGCCACGCCGCTTCCTTCGCCTCGGGATGCTTGAAATTCAGCGACAAGGATTTCTTGCCCTGGTTGTATTGATTGAAGTAGCCCGACTTATTGAGGCTGTTGAACACACCATCGGGCCACGGCGGCAGCATCCGCGTCACGCACGGACGCGTCCTGGTTTCGATCCTGATAACTTCGGCCCCGAGATGCGCCAGTTGCAGGGTGCAGTACGGCCCGGCCCACACCCAGGTGAAATCGCAAACTCGAATTCCCGACAGAGGAGGCTTTGCCATTTCTAAATCACGCCCTTGCGCTTGAGTTCGTCGAGCCGCGCTTCCGACATTCCGAGCTTGCCGAATATTTCCGCGTTATGCTGCCCGAGCGTCGGCGCCGGCATCCGAATTTCCCACGGCGTGCGCGCAAACTTGAGCGGCGCGCCCGGATACTTATGCGTACCGGCGACTGGCTGCGCGATCTCGACGAAAAATCCACGCGCCTTCAAATGCTCCGAGTTGAGCAGGTCACCCATCGTCGATACCGGCGCAAACGGCACTCGCTTGGCCTGGGCCTTGCGGTACAAATCCAGCACCGTCTGCTGGCTGACCCATTCTTCGAGCATCGGTCTCAGCGCGTCCCAATTCAATGCGCGCACCAGCCGATCCTTGAAAATCTCCATCTCCGCCCATTCGGGATTTCCCATGATTTCAACGAAATTGCGCCACTGATGCTCCTCGATGCAGCAGAGATAAATGTACCCGTCCTTGCATTGCATCGTCTCGACCGGCTGGAGCGGCTTCTGCCCGAGCCGCGTCGCGATCATTTTCATGTAAGGCCAGTACTCGAAGGTCATCTCGAGAATCGACGCGATCGATTCCTGCACGGACACCTCGATATGCTGGCCGGTGCCGTCACGCAGTTGCGCAAACGCCGCCGCCACTGTCGCAGTCGCGCCATGCACTCCGCCCTGGTAGCCCGCCTGATGCCCCGCAGTCTTAAGCGGCGGCAATTCCGGGTGCTCGGGACCGCCGCCGTTCAATACGCACACGCCACCTGCGCACCAGATCGTCAAATCCTCGGCGCGGTAGTTGCGATACGGACCGGTCAATCCGAACGGCAGTATCGACGTCATGATCAATTTTGGATTCGCGCGCTGCATCCGAGCGTACGTGAGCCCGACGCGATCCATCTCGGGCGGCGTAACGTTGTGAATCAGGATATCGGCTCCTGCCACGAGCTTCTCGAGGATCTCGAAACCTTCGGGCTGCGTGATGTCGAGCGTGACGCCGCGTTTGTTGGTGTTCAGATAAAGGAACAAGCCGCTGGTCTCGGGATTCGGCTGGTCGCCAGGAAACGGTCCGCGGGTCCGCGCGCGATCGCCAACCTTCGGCCGCTCGATTTTGACGACCTCGGCGCCCATGTCCGCCAGCAGTTTGCTGCAATACGGCGCCGACACCATCTCGCCAACTTCGACAATCTTTAGACTGGATAACGCGCCCGCCATCGATACTCCATTAGCTACTCTATCTGAAGTAGCTATTCAGGAAACACTTGCCGGAACGGCTTGACCTCGACGCTTGCGAACACGCCGCTGGTCGCGTACGGATCGCTTTTGGCGAACGCGACTGCTTCCGCCTCGCTCTCCATCTCTACAATGATAAGACTGCCGCTGCCGTCGGTGAATGGCCCCGCGATCTTCACTTTGCCGGCGCGGACCAGCGGGCGCAGATTCTCGAGATGAGCCGGCCTCACCTTGGGTCGCAGCGCAGCGCCGTCGGGTCCGTCATGGCCGATAATCACGAACAGCATCGCATCGTCCTTCTGAGAAGAGCCGGAATGAGCCCGTTACTTAGCACGGCCCACTCTGTCCCGCAAAATCACCGCTCCATCTGATCGAGCAGGTGCAAAATCACGCCAATCCCCGGAATGTTCACCTCGAGATCCTCGGCGAGCGTGCGAATCACGCGCACCCGCCGCAGCGCTTCGCGATCGTAGAGCGCTTCTAGGCGCCCGCGCGCTCGATCGACTCGAACCGGCACAATCAGATCCTCGCGCTCCCACGACGTCAACTCGCGCTCGCTGATTCCGGCGATTGAGCGGAACACAGTCCTGCTCATCAAGACCACTTCGCTGCGAGTCGTGCTCCTGGTTGATGTTGTCCGCCGCGCCATCGCCTCAACTCTCGATCACTTCGACGCCATCAGTTCCGCGCGAGGATCGGGGACTCCGCGATCCTTCTGGCTAGTCGCCAAATCCTGCATGAGCGCGCGCTCCTTCGCGTTCAAGTCCGTCGGCGCGAGCACTTTCAGCTCATACAAAAGATCGCCGGCTGCTTCCTTGCCCCGCGCCGGGAGACCGCGTCCGCGCAGTCGCATCACGCGTCCGGTCTGGCTGCCGGCTGGAATCTTGAGCGA
>PMOH01000287.1:0-1356 GCA_003161515.1 Deltaproteobacteria bacterium | reverse complement strand
CGGCGCGCGGCCACCCTGCCCCTTCAATCGCAACTGCGTTCCGTCGGTCACGCCCGGCGGAATAGTGACTTCCAATGTGCGCCGCGCGGCGACTACACCTCTGCCGCCGCAGGTCGGACACGCCTCGGCGGATCGAATGACACGCGCCTTGCCCTGTTTTTCCTCCTTCGCGATCATCCCACTGCCGCCGCACGTGGGGCATTCGTCCTCGGCCACCAGATCGAGCCGCCGCTTCGCGCCTTTGACCGCATCGAGAAGTGTAACCCCTACCTCCGCGCGAAGGTCGGGCGCGCGCGCCGGTTCCGTGTCGAAATCGAAGTTTGAAAACCCGCGCGAGGCACCGCTGCGGCTGCGTCCGCCGCCCGCGCGACGCGCGCTGCCGCCAAAGAATTGCGAGAAGAAATCGCTGAAGTCGCCGCCGCCGCCAAAGTCTGCGCCGAAATCTGCACCACCACCGCCGCCGCCTGCCGCCGATCGCTGCTGCGCGTAACGGCGCATCATCTCTTCCTGCGAGACGCCATGCTCCCAGTCGGCGCCGAGCTCGTCGTATTTCTTGCGTTTGTCGGGATCGCTGACGACCTGGTAGGCTTCGTTGATCTGCTTGAATTTGCCCTCGGCTTCCTTGTTGTTGGGATTGACGTCGGGATGGAATTTGCGGGCGAGCTTGCGGTAGGCGCTCTTGATCTCCGCGTCGCTCGCTTTACGATCAACGCCGAGAGTTTTGTAGTAGTCTTGAAATTCCATCCAGAATACTCAGTAGCTATTGCTCGATTAGCCAGTCAAACATCAGTTCGCGGATCCGGGGCGCTAGCGGCGGTAGAACTCTCGTGCAACGCGGCCATCCGCGCCTCGAGCGTGCGAAGTTCCGCGTCCAACGCGGCCTGGCGGCGCCAGATGAACATCACGTACAGGAAAATCACGGCGAAGATGATGCTATAGGCGGCGAACAGGTATCCGAAATGTTCCATCAGCTCGATTCCATCACTGGTTGTCGGATGCGGCTGCGTTGGCGAATGCGATATTCATCGTCAAGGCGCTCATCCTGGTTCGCGTCCGCAACTGTGAGAATCTTAGCATCAGGAGCCACGCCCACAACGCCGTGAATGCGGCCAGGCACACCAGCAGCGTCGCGACCATCCGCGGATCTTCGAGGCCATGCCCGCCCTGCTTCGTCACCAGCACCGCGGGATGTATCGTACGCCACAACCGCACCGACGCGATCACGATCGGCACGTCGAGCGCAGCGACGATTCCTAGCACGGCGCCGAAGCGCGCCACCTGCGGGGTGTCGTCGGCGCTCGCACGCAACATCAGGTAGCCGCCATACATCAGCCACAGGATGAAAGTGGTCGTCAG
>PMOH01000127.1 GCA_003161515.1 Deltaproteobacteria bacterium | reverse complement strand
CTGAACCGCTTCGGTGCTTCAGCGCCGGGTGAAATCGTGATGCGCGAGCTGGGCTTTACTCCAGAGCACATCGTCAAAGTTGCCAAATCTATCCTGGCCGGCAATCGCCCCGGGTAAGACATCGGTGCTCGTTGTTTCGGACTAACTAAAAGAAAGATCCCGGAGCATAATGCTATGGCCTCGAAACTTGCCGAAGATACTCGCATCGATCCACGTATCAAAGCCGTATTCGGCAGCCTCGATTTTTTGGGCGCTACGGGCGACGTGGCGAGCCGCGAGGACTTGCTGGCAGCGGCGAATAGTGAGTCCGGCAAAAAGCAGGCGGCGGCGCTGGCAGCCATGCTCGACGCCTTTGACGATGAAACCGTCGCACCATCTGCCGGGCTGAGCATTCGCACCGAAAGCGTCGAGTCGGCGCCCGATGGCAACACGATCAACATCCAGTTCATCCGCCCTGACAATGCCGCGCGTGTTCCGTGTGTCTACTATATTCACGGCGGTGGCATGACGATGATGTCGTGTTACTCAGGAAACTACCGGGCATGGGGCAAGATTATCGCCGCCAACGGCGTGGCCATAGCCATGGTCGACTTTCGCAATGCCCTGGTCCCCTCTTCGGTTCCCGAAGTCGCACCGTTTCCGGCTGGCCTCAATGATTGTGTGTCCGGTTTGAAGTGGGTTCACGCTAACAGCGCGGCGCTCAATATCGATCCCACGCGAATTATCGTCGCGGGCGAGAGCGGCGGGGGAAATCTCACCCTTGCCACCGGACTGAAGCTGAAGCGCGACGGCGACCTCGGGTTGATCAAGGGGCTGTATGCTCTGTGCCCCTATATCGCGGGCGCATGGCCCCAGCCGCAATATCCTTCCTCGACCGAAAACAATGGGATTCTGCTCGACCTGCACAACAATCGTGGCGCAATGGGTTACGGGATCGAATCCTTTCGTGCGCGCAACCCGCTGGCGTGGCCGGCCTTCGCCACCGCCGAAGACGTCGCAGGGTTCCCGCCCACCGTGATCAGCGTCAATGAGTGCGATCCGCTCCGCGACGAAGGGATCAACTTCTACCGCCTCCTCATGCATCATGGCATGCGCGCCCGCTGCCGGCAGGTGATGGGAACGATCCACGCCACGGAAATCTTTCCGACCTGCTGCCCCGAAATCAGCCAGAGTACCGCCAGTGATATTGCCAACTTCTGTGCACGCTGATTGGTCGTCCCGTGAAACCTGCTCGACGCGGCTCAAGCGCCCCTATGAGCTCAAATCCGATCGCTGAGCGAAGCGCGTGGCAGGATTCGTAGAGCAACAGTTCGGCATCCAACGGCCGTTTGCGTGGTTGGATCAACTTGAAGCGCTGATCGCACGCGAACTTGCTCCTAGCGCTCGGAAGATCCGCACCGCCCTGCGCATCTCCACGATTGTGACAATCGCAATTGGACTGGACGCCAGCTGTCACGTCAACACTCAACTGGGCGCGGTAATCGTGTGGCTCCTGGCCGGCGCAGGACCGATGATGTCCATCCGCAAGGCCCTGGCATGGCAAGTCGCCGTGATGATCGCTCTGATCACGTCGGTAATAATGGCGCGCGCTCTCGCGGAGACGCCGTGGCTGATGCTGCCGTTTGTCTCCGTATGGATTTCACTTTCAACCTACCTGGGAGCGACGCGCAAGCTCGGCGTGGGTATGCTCGTTATCCAGATAGTCTGCCTCATTACATTTTACCAAGTCGTGTTTGCACCTCAGGAAATCGGTTGGAACGCAGCAGCCTCGTTCGACGGTAGCGCGATTGCCTTCGGCGTGATCGTTCTATTCGACAACTGGTTGTGGCCGGACCCGGGAGAGCCGATCTTGTTAGGCTCCCTCGGAGCGAGCGTCGCGCGTGCCCGTTCGCAGCTTCTCGAGGCTTCGAACTTTTTTCTCGCAGGCGAAAGCGTACCTCGACCGCCATTGCCGGCACCGACGTCCGACCTACCCGCGCATATGGCGCTGCTCGATCAAGCGTTGGCCGAAGGCGCGTCCGAGCATCGCCGGGCGATCCTGCTTGCTGCGATCACGCGCGCGGCTCGCATCAGTCTCGAAGTGGATCGCTTAGTCACTGCGGCGCGCGAGAACCTGCCTCGAGAAATTCGCACCATGGTCCTGGGCGAAATTCAAATAGCGGTAAATGCGATCGCCGCCGCGCTCGACGAGATCTCCCACAACCTACCCGCGCGCATTGTTGCAGGCGCGGACGAGCAGGCTCCCGCAACGCAGACGCTTGTGCGCCAGGCGATGGACAATCTGTCCGCGCGCGTGATTGAGATCCGACCAGCATACATCGGCAAACGCAGTTCGGCGGAAATCGAAAATTTCGCGGAATTTGTAGATTCGCTGGCTGTGATGACCAGGCTCATCGAGCGCCCGCTGGATGAACCTCCTAGGCCACCGACCACGGCTCCGTCGAAGAGTGCTGTCCCTCGGAATAGTGCTGTACTTCGATCGAGCGGTCCCGCAGATCCCGCGGTGGTGCGCTATTGCTTGAAAGTCGGGTTGTGCATCGTGATCGGCTATACAATCGGCCTCGTTACCCAGCGTCCGGACTTATTCATTATCCTGATGACCGTAATAACGACCGCGACACCCACCTATGGCGGAACCTTGCACAAGATGTACCTCCGGATCGCCGGAGCTATAATCGGAGGAGCGGTTTCCCTTCTCGCGATCATTATAGTTACGCCTAACTTCGATACGCTCCCAGCCTATATGCTTGCGGCCTTCGTGGTCTTCTATCCGTTCGCATACTCATCGCTCGGCAATACGCGGATGTCGTACGCGGGCAAACAAATGGGGATCATTTTTTCGTTGGTGTTCGTTGGATTGAGCCCGTCCGCCAATATCTACGAACCTCTTTGGCGCATTTGGGGCGTCCTGCTTGGTGACTTTGTCGTGGCGATAGTCTTCTTTAGCCTGTGGCCGGAATACGCCGGTGATTCCCTGGTGCCCAGACTGCGAAGAGTCATTGCCAATATGCTCGCGCTGGCGCCAAGCGGTTCAGCTTCGAGCAGCGAGGATTCAATCCTGAAGACGAACTCGGAAACGATGCGCGTGCTGACCGAGTTCCTCGAGATCGCCGATGACGCGCGGATGGAAGGACGCACCTGCGCCGTCTACCATGATGGGATCGTCGAAGCGGCCGGGACTCTTCGCCGGATTGCGAACCGGCTGTCCTCGATCGCGACAGCGCGGGTTCTTACTCAAATGCCGCAACTCGACCCTGTAACGGAGTTTGCGCGTGAGCGGGTCTTCAACGCGATTCGTGGGCAGCTTAGCTCGTGGCTGGATTTCTTCAGTAGCGCTGAATGGTTCAGCGCTTCCGCTGCTCGTGCGATCGCGGAGAAACATTCAGCTGGTGAGTTGGCGGAACCGCTCAACGATTTCAGTTCACACCTCGAGGAGAACGGGTTTGCCCGATTGGAATCGTGGCCGCTCGATCCGCGCCGCACGATGATCGCGGAACTCCAGTCGATGCGACGACTTGAGTTTCTATTCTCTGAGCTGAATCGGTATCTGGCGGATATTCCCAGCCCCCTACGACACGCTTCAAGCATCGAGGGGTGATCGATCTTCAATATGTTCAAAGGCTACGATATGGGCCCGACGAAATTGATGCGGTTGCGAATTAGAGGAGTATCGCGACAATGCCTGATGGCAACTCACCGGAGTCCGCTGGCGAATCCCTCCACGAACCGGCGCCATCTGTACACACGCCGGAGGCCGATGCACCAATCGCGCATGCCTCTAGTGGCAAGCAGCCTCAAAGGCGGCCACTGTGGATGTGGATCGCCGGCGGTGCGCTGGTCCTTTTGGCGCTATATGAGGCCGTCCCGTGGGCCATCACTGCCTTCAGAACCGAGTCAACCGACGACGCCTACGTCAACGGGCACGTGACGTTTGTGGCGCCGCGGGTGCCTGGTCAAGTCGTGCGGGTGCTGGTGGACGACAACAATCGGGTGCGCAAGGGAGACCTACTCGTACAGCTAGACAAGGAGCCGTACCAGGTCAA
>PMOH01000481.1 GCA_003161515.1 Deltaproteobacteria bacterium | reverse complement strand
CCGGCCGACTACCTGATCGACGCGCGCGGCCAGGTCCGCTACGCGACCTTCGGCGAGGGCGACTACTCGCGGACCGAAACCGCGATCCGCGCGCTGCTCGCCGAAGCCGGCCACGAAGTCACCGCCGGGCGGGCCCACCCGGCCGGCGTGATCGTGCCGAGTCAGGAAGCCACGCCAGAGACATACCTCGGGACCGCGCGCGGGCAGGGCTGGGTCAGCGGGCCCGTCGCCGGCGTACACGACTACGGAGCGGGTCATCCGGGACCGTTGGAAGTCAACGACTTCGCGTTCTCCGGCACCTGGAACACCGCCGCCCAGCCGGTCACCGCGGTCGCCGGATCGGATGCCCACCCACCCGGGATCGACGTCGAGTTCGAGGCCAAGCACGTCTACCTCGTGCTCAGCTCGGCCGGGAACGTCCCACGTGCGGTCCAGGTGCTGCTCGACGGACGGCCGATCTCCGCCGCGGACGCCGGGTCCGACGTCCACAACGGCCTCGTGACCGTCAAGGGCGAGCGCCTCTACACGCTCGTCTCGCTCCCCCACGACGAACGCCACCGCCTGTCGCTGCGCTTCTCCCCGGGGGTCACGGGGTACGCGTTCACGTTTGGGTAGACATCGCCCCATGCCCGGTCAAGAACCGGACATGACATTTTCGTCATGGTCGTATGACGTTAACGTCATAGATGATGCTGCTTCAGTCATAGGCGGGGTCAGTGATTGGCCTATACGTCCAAACTTGTTCGACCCCACCGCCCAACCGGGTAGTCTGTGCGGCTCGGCACGACAACTGACGAGTCGCGACGGCCTCGAGGTCTTCGCGCGCAAGGGGGTTCGGCAATGCGCAGGACGAGAATCGGGACGACGAGCTTGTCCAAGACTTTGCGCAGCGCGTGCATGGCGGGAGGCCTGACGCTGAGCCTGATGCTCGCGTTCGCGGCGAACGCGTTCGCCGTCAGTGGCACCCCGATCAAAATCGCGGAACCCATCCGTTTCGGAAGCCCGTCGGTCGCCGTTGACGGCGCAGGCACGGCTTAGTCGCCTGGGCTCACGAAGTGGTCGGAGGCGAAGAACTCATTGGATACTGTGTGCTTCCAGCCGGCGCGACCGGCTGCACGCACTCAGGGAATTTGACGGTGGCGGGAAACAAAGCAAAGGACGATCACATCGAACGGGTACAGGTTCTTGTCGATGGGACTACCGTAGTTTTGCTTGCCAACCTTTATGGCGTAGAAGAAGAATTCGAGCCGACGCAGGAGTGGCAGTCAACGGACAGCGGCGCAACATTCAACGCAGTGAATGGCGGCAGGTCCGTGGCCAGGGCCACTGTCAATGCCGATACCGGGGCCATCGGAGCGGTTGTCGTACCCGGTTCCGATGCTCTCGGCTATGCGGCGGTCACGGCCGAGGGGCCCCCTACGTTTGCCGAGTTCCCGCTCTCCATGCCATCGACCTGCTCCGACAAGGAACCCTGTCTATACGCAACGCTTCAAGCGCCCAGCCTCAATGAACTCGGCAACTTGGGAGGGGTGGTGGCCTCGCAGCTCGGGACGAATCCAGGAGTCCTCGGCGTGTACGAAACGCTCGGGAAGCCCGGATGCGCGAGCGGCACGTTCGACACCGCCTACGTCTATGGAAACGGCGAACAGGGTGCGACCAACAGCTACGACCTCTCCCCAGGAGTACCCAAAAGCGCCTGGAAAGAACTGACCGCGGGCGACTGTGAAGCCGAGTACCCCGCCGTCGGCGGCGGGCCGAGCGGGTTCGGGGTGGTCGAGGACGACCTGACGCGGGGCTACACCGTCTATCACCCCTTCGACGAGACAAATCACAGCTTCGATACGCCGTACGTGACGATCGCTCCGGAATTCGAGGAGAACCCCTCCGTCAGCCAGGACGGATCGGGCGGCATCTACGCCACCTTCAGCAGCGGATTCGAGGGCGAAATCCGGCTCGCCTATAGCTCGAACGGCGGTGCAAGCTGGACGGGGCCGGCGACGCTCAATCCGGTCACGGGCGACAGCCATCTCACGAGCGCCGTAGGCTCAAATGATCAGGGCTGGGCTACCTGGCAGGTCGGCGAATCGATCTATGCGCAGCAGTTCGATGCAAGCGACGCCATTGCCCCGGTCATTTCGCCCCCGCCGACGCCGACCACCCTCTCGTCGTCTCAGACGGCGGGAACGACGACCGGAGCGAACATCACGGTACCCGACGGCACCGTCGGCGAGACCGACCAAGTGGCTGTCGCCGGTGCGAACGCCGCCTCCGCCAGTGGGACGGTCACCTACGGCCTGTTCTCGTCATCATCGTGCGCAGCGGCCAGTCTCGTGTTCAACGGTGGCACCAAGACAGTAACCGGCGGCAAAGCGGGCGCATCGGCGCCCGTTACCAGCGCGCTCCCGCCCGGCAACTACTATTGGGAGGCGACCTACAGCGGGGACGCGCACAACAACGCCAGCGCGAGCACCTGCGGCTCGGAGGTGCTGACCGTCACCCCTGCCGCGACGACCGGCGGCACCGGCACCAGCACAAGCACGACGGTGACGCTCACGATCACCTGCTCCGGGCCGTGCACGGTGACGATCACGCTCACGATTCCCACGGCCTCGGCCGCTCGCAAGGGCAAGAAGAAGCCCAAGCCGCTTGTCCTCGCCACGGGCACATTCACACTCCCCAAGGGCGGTACGCACAAGGTGACCTTGCGCCTGACGAAGACCGGCCGGAAAATCTTCGCTATCCATCACGGTCGCCTGAAGGCCTCGCTGCTGCTGTCGGAGAAGATCGACGGTCACACGATCCTGAGCACCAAGACGATCAAGATCACACCCGCCAAACCCAAGCACCACAAGAAGTGATCTGAGCGAGTCGCGCGACACGATCTAAGAACCCCGCGTTTGAGGACCTCCGGACGGACGACACTCCTGAATCGTTTGCGCGCGCGCCTACAATGAATCCCATGGATGGTCCGATGGCCGAGACGAGCGCGCGTAGCTGGCTGCGCTGCTACCGCTGCTGGTCGCAGGATCTGGAGGTCCAGGTCCACTACGAGGGGATCCACAAGATCGACCCCGACACGGGCGAGCGCTCGGATGTCGTCGACGAGCTCCAGGAGGCGGTCGTGCAGTGCCTGGACTGCATGCACGACCAGCCCCACCTCGGCTTCGCCAACGGCCGCGTCGAACCGATCGAGGACCGCTGGGAACGGATGATCGCGGGGACTCCCTGGGTCGCCTCCTGCACGGTCGCGGTCGACGCCGAGGATGTCGAGACCTGCTCCGGCCCGGAGGCCGGCGACTCGCTCTCCTACGCCGCCTTCGGCGACCACGGCGTGCGCGAGTTCTTCACGCACGTGCGCTTCCACAAGCACGAGGACGACAGCTCGATCATCGTCCACCTGCTCGTCGAGCTCTACGCGCGCTCGCTCGAGGAGGCCACCGAGGTGCTCGAGTCCTCCGCGCGCGGTCTGCTCACGATCACCTCGCTCGCCGAGGAGTCACGCCCGCCGGCCGCGGCCGGCGAGTCGCACGGCCTGCACGACTGATCAATCGCAACCGGGATGTGCCGGAAGTGCAACCGGAATGCAACAGGAAGCTAAAGACCGGGCAAACGATGTTCCTCTTTGAAGAGTGCGTGTAACTATGGTGTCACGCACTCTTCAAAGTGTTACATCACTTCCCGCACGGACACACTTTGGTCGCACTTCGGTGCAAATTCGTTGCATTTGCGCCAAGCGCTGAGAACGGGCTGCTTCAGCCGAGACGGTTCTCGAGCGCATCCAACTGCTCGTGCAGCTCCGGCGGCAGGTTCTCGAACTGCGCGAGGTGCGCGCGGAACTGCGGCAGTTGCGCCTTCCACTCCGCAACGTCCACGTTCAACAGCTCGGCCATATCCTCTGCCGACACGTCGAGGCCGTCGGTGTCGATGCCCTCGCCGTCGACCGGCGGGATCAGGCCGATCGGGGTCTCGCTCGCGGCGCCGCGGCCCGCGCAGCGCTCGAACACCCATGCCAGCACGCGCGAGTTCTCGCCGAAGCCGGGCCACAAGAAGCGGCCGCCCTCATCCTTCCTGAACCAGTTCACGTAAAAGATCTTCGGCAGCTTGCCCGGCTCGGCCTTGTTTCCGATCTCCAGCCAATGGGCGAAATAGTCGCCCATGTTGTAGCCGCAGAACGGAAGCATCGCCATCGGATCGCGCCTGAGCACGCCGACCGCTCCTGAAGCCGCCGCCGTAGTTTCCGATCCCATCGTGGCGCCCATGAAAACGCCGTGCGTCCAGTCGATCGATTCGAGCACCAGCGGCACCGTCGAGGCGCGGCGCCCGCCGAAAATAATCGCGGAGATCGGCACGCCGCGAGGATCGTCGGCCGACGGCGACCACGCAGGATTGTTGCGCATCGGAGTCGTGAAGCGGCTGTTGGGATGCGCGGCTTTTACGCCGGAGTCTTTTTTCCACGGGCGACCCTGCCAGTCGAGCAACCCGTCGGGTGGCGGCACGTCCATCCCTTCCCACCACACGTCGCCGTCGGGAGTCATCGCGACGTTGGTGAAAATCGTGTCGTGCTGAACCATCTTCATCGCGTTCAGATTCGATTTTGCGCTGGTGCCGGGCGCGACGCCGAAGTAGCCGTTCTCCGGATTCACCGCCCACAGACCGCCATCGGGACCGACCCGCATCCACGCGATGTCGTCGCCGACCGTGAAAATTTTCCAGTCCTTGAATTCGGCCGGCGGCGTCAGCATCGCGAGATTAGTCTTGCCGCACGCGCTCGGAAACGCAGCGGAGATATAAGTAGTCTCGCCGTCGGGCGACTGCAGGCCGAGGATCAGTTGGTGCTCCGCGAGCCAGCCTTCGTCGCGGCCGAGCACGCTGGCGATTCTGAGCGCGAAACATTTCTTGCTGAGCAGCGCGTTGCCGCCGTAACCGCTGCCGACCGAGATGATCGTGTTGTCCTGCGGGAAGTGGCAAATAAGCCGCCGCTCGGGATTCAAATCAAGCGTGCAATGAATCCCGCGATTGAAATCGTTAGACTCGCCGAGTTGTTCGAGCGCGGCCATGCCCATCCGCGTCATGATCCGCATGTTCAGCACTACGTAGAGGCTGTCGGTTAGCTCGACTCCAACTTTCGACAACGGCGACCCGAGCGGGCCCATCACGTAGGGCACGACGTACATCGTGCGCCCGCGCATCGAGCCGTCGAGCCATCCGCGCAGCTTCGCGTAAGTCTCGACCGGATCGGACCAGTTGTTAGTCGGCCCCGCGTCGATTTTTTTCGGCGTACAGACGAAGGTCAGTTGTTCGGTGCGCGCAACATCGTTTGGATTCGAGCGATGCAGGTAACAGCCCGGGCGTTTCTCCTGGTTGAGCTCGATGAGTATTCCTGCGGCGACTGCCTGTTTGGTGAGCCGATTTTTCTCGCCTTCTGAACCGTCGCACCAAACTATCGCGTCGGGTTTCGTGAGCGCAGCGACTTCCTTGACCCAATCGCGCAACGCGCGGCTGCTGGTGGGCGAACTCTTTGCGTCAGTATTGGGTGTTGTCATGCGCTCTACGTCGTTCTCGTGAGACGTAACTCCTATTCAATTACTGCCTCAAAATGCAATCCCAGCTTCATGGGAAGGTAATATGTAGATTAGCAGATCAAAATAATCAAGGGGAGAACTATAAGAAATTCTTTACCGCGTCGTGCAGGCAAACTACGCCTTGAGCCTGCTTGACTCGCGACAAAGACACCTAGCTAGCGATTTTGGTGTCATCCTGACGAAGCGAGCAACGCGAGCGGCAGGAAATGGCTGCTGGCCTCCGGACAGCTTCGCGACACGCGAAGCCGGTTCCGATTTCTGAAATCGCGCCGCGCGTCCACAAATCGCTAGCTATGCAGACTGAATCGTGCGCCGCTAATACGCGGCACTCTTGCGCGCAGAATTGATCAGCCGCTGGATTTCCTCTTCGGTGAATCCAGCGAGCATACGCGCCTCTTTCGCGATCGAGACGACTTGCCCGTCATCGTTCTCGATATCTTCCTGCGCCAGCCGGCCGCCGCGAAAGTTGAAGACCTCGTCGACCATGTCCTGAAACGCCTGCGCCTTGGCCAGCCGCTCGGGGTCGCCCTCGGTCAGCTTGCGCATCCACTTCGATCCCATCCGCACGTGGGTGATCTCGTCGGCCAGCACGTAATCGACCGAGCGCTCGATCACTTCGTCGCCGTTGCGTTGCGCAATCCGAATCAGCTGATCGAAGACGTCGCACGCCAGCCCCTCGAGCCCGCGATTGATTCCCGCGACGCGCGCCGCCGGATCCATCGCCTGCGTGCATCGCCACAGAATTTCCGTCTCGACGTAATCGCCCGGATGCCCGCCCATGTACTCGACCAGGCGCTGGAAAATTTCGCTGTGACGCGCTTCGTCCCACACCTGCCGCGCCATGTCGAGCTGGAACTCCCACGGCGCGTCGGGAAAATCGAACAGCGTGCGGCCCGCCGCCTCCATCGCCTGCAACTCGCCGGTGTAGATTCCGTGCAGGCGCGATCGCAACGTCTCTTCGTCGAACGGCATCGGCCGGCCGCCTTCGAGGCCTTGCTCCTCGCGAATTTCGCGAACCTGGCGGCTCCGAAGCACAACCCAATTGTCAGGACGGGCGAGACGGTCAACCGGAATACATTTTTCCATTTTTTTCAGTAAAGCGTTGCGAGCGTTGCTGTTAATATGCGGAGCTTTTGCCGAAGCCTTTGACCAGCCGATCGATTTCTTCTTCGGTGAAACCCGCGAGCAGGCGCGCCTCACGCGCGATCGTGATTCCCGAATCGATCTCGATTTCCTTGTCGTTGATCCGCTGCTTGACGTGATCGACATCTTCGATGTGCTTGCGGCCGGGGCCGAAGTTGAACAGCTCGTCGATCCGATCCTGGAACTCCTGCGCCCGCTTGAAGCGCTCGGGGTCGCCCTCGGTCAGCTTGCGCATCCACTGCGATCCCATCCGCACGTGAGTGATCTCGTCGGCCAGCACGTAATCTACCGATCGTTCGATAATCGTGTCGCCCATTTTCTGCGCGATACGAATCAGTTGCTCGAACACGTCGCAGGCGAGACCTTCAAGTCCGCGATTGATCCCCGCGACGCGCGCTGCCGGATCCTCCGCCTGCGTGCACGACCACAGCACTTCGCCTTCCGGAAATTCGCCGTAGTACGATCCGACGTACTCGAGCAGCTTCATATATATCTCGGCGTGACGCGATTCGTCCCAGACCTGGCGCGCCATGTCGAGCTGGAATTCCCACGGCGCGTCGGGAAAATCGTAGAGCGTGCGCCCGGCCGCTTCCATCGCCTGAAATTCGCCGCCGCAGATCCCATGCATGCGCGATTTCAGGAAATCATCTTCGTAGGGCATTGCGTTGCCGGGCGACAATCCCTGCTCGCTGCGCGCGTTGCGCGTGCGATTAGCAGGCAACAGGATATGGTCTTCAGGACGCGCCAGCTTATCGACCGGAATCATTCTTTGCATCGCAATTGCTCCTCTCTGTCACCGGCTCCATGCCGAACGCCGACCAGTCAAATTCAGCGCTTCGCGCACCGTCCACTTGCCATCGGTCGCGCCGAGCCGAAACTGAAACTTGAACGGCTCAGCGTTGCGACCGGTTAGTTGCGCTTTCAAAAAATAGTGTTTCGCCACGCGTGCGCGTCCGATCAACTCGAACTTATCATACTTGTTCGGCGGAATCGCTTTGGCGACGGCCATCATTTCGTCGCGCACATGCGCCGGGGTCATCGCTTCGACGCTCGCATGGTCGCCGCGCATCAGCGCGTTCAAAAGCTGCTCGGCCGCCGCGAGCATCTCGGCCGGCGGCTGTACGATCGCCGCAATCGGCTGCGGCCCCATCACGTGGCCGCGTTCTCCAAGATCAGGCATTGCCGTTCTCCGCACGCGCTTGCGCAACCGCGGCCGCAAGATCGGGAATGTCGCTCCACGACGACCGCTTGCCGGTCGTATCCTCGACGCTCACGATCACCCATTTGCCGTCGGCCTCTTTGCGCCATCGATAAAGCACGCGCCGCATCGCGTTGCCGTTGGTGAATCGAAGTTTCGAGATGTACTGGAAGCCGACCTTCGCGAGCGCGAGCGTTTCAACTTTGGCCGGCCGCGCGATTCGCGCAATTTCCGCCGCAGCCTGCCGATGCGTCTCGATCGCATTCGGCAGAACGAATTTCTCCGCCGCCGTGCTATCGCCGGCTGCGAGCGCCGCCGCATGCGTCGCGATCGCGTCGCGCAAGTCAGTGATATCGTCCATCTTCTTCATTTCGTGTACGCCGCTCAGCTACGCCCGACTTTCTTGCGCGGCTGCTCGGCCTCCGCTTCAAACCCCGTCACTCCGCCCGACGCGCCGAGCAATCCCTCGAGATGCGATTGCCAATTCGCGGCGCGCAGATGCTTTTCCTTTGAGTCGAGCAGCTCGTTGAGCAGCACGCTGCCGCGCTCGACGTGAGCTTTTTCTTCTTCGACCAGTCGCCCGAGAATTCGCAGAGTAGGGGGCTCGTAAACCGGATTCATCGCAGTGAGATGCGAGCTGTAGTGCGAAATGAGATGCGGCTTCAGCACCCGATAAATTCCAACCAGCCGCTCGATCGTATCTTCCCACTCCTCTTTATCCTCGAGCGCGTTCATGAACGTGACGAACGCCTCGTTCGGCGGCTTGGAAATCTGCGGTTGCGCGCGAAGTTCAGGCAGCCGCTTGCCGAGCGCGTCGGTATGCAGCGCGTCCTCGTACACCTGCTTCGCCATCTCGAGCTTGACCGCCAGCTCGGGCGTGAGCGCAATCCAGCCGGCCATCATGCGCATCATGCGCTCTTCGGCGTAGCGATA
>PMOH01000460.1 GCA_003161515.1 Deltaproteobacteria bacterium | reverse complement strand
GAATGCGGATCGAGTTCGGCAAACAGAATCCAGTCGGGATTAATCGCGCGAATATTTTCGGCGACGCGCGCGAAAAACGGTCCCACGTAGTCTTCGATAAAGTTAACCTTGCGATCGCCGACGCGCTGAAAAAAGTCGTCGCGTAAAACGTCAAAAGAGCCGTCCTTATTGAGTTTCCACGCACCCGCTTGCTCGAATGGATCGCTTCGATCCTCGGCCCAGACGGAGATTCGGTCGGGATTGATCGTGCGATCGCGCGTGTGCACGACCGCCTTCGTCTCGGGTTCAAAGCTGAGCACAGGTACCGAGCGCGTGACGCCGTGCGAGACTAGCAGGCCGTCGATCGGCGACCACGCCAGCCCGGGTGTCGCGCGGTTGGGATTGGTTTCGCTCGGCGCGAGATGCCGATAGCTGAGCGACTGCCCGATCCATCCGGGCGTCGGTTCGTTGAGCGAGTCGAAGCCCATGACATTGGGCAGGTCGCGGATGCGAACCGCGATCTCGCGCATCGCGCCGAGGTAATGCTCGAGCATGTAGTCCTGGACGTTCTCGCCGTCGATAGTCAGTCCGGGGGCGAAGTCNNCGGCCTCCGCGCGAATAGTCATATAGATTTTGCATTACGTGCGCCGAGCCGGACGCGCCAATTTTCCGATAGTCAATTCCAACTTTTTCGAATAGCCAGCCGGGTGCGCCGTCACCACCGGACATGCGACTCCATACGTCCTGGTGAAAATCCACGAATACATAGAAGCCATAGTCACCGGCAAGCCGGCACAACTCGGCGAAGTAGTCGAGATACTCAGTGTCATAGTCATTCGGTCCGCGATGCTCGACGGCTTCCCACGTGGTCAGCAGCCGAAGGCAATTGAAGCCCCACGCACGCAGTCGCGAGAAATGCTCATTGGCCTCGCCTATCGGAGACGGACGCCCGATGAAGGAGACCTCGCGATGGTTGGAAAAGTCCGAGGGAAAGTTGGTGCCGCCGTCAGGATAAGGAACTTTGCAATCGCCGCCCAGGTTGACGCCGCGCAAAATTACCCGTCGCCCATGTTCGTCTACGAACCATCGTCCTTCAATATGCAGTCGTGGCAGGTTCATCGCGCGAGGTTGACGCAATGTCCGTCGGCCCGTCAAGCTGCACGCTTAGATGGCGGCGAGCTGGCAAGAGAGCGAGATAATTCCGGGACTGTTCGTCGGCGATTTGCAGGACGCGCAACGTTTCGACGGGACGATTATCAGCGTTCTGCCCGATGTGCCCGAGGGCGAGCCGCCGCACGCGATCCAAATGCCGTTCCTTGCGCAGGGTGTGGTGTCGCTCGACCAAACGGCGGCGCTGATCGACGACGAGCTCGCGCAGGGCCATCGTGTGCTGGTGCATTGCGAGGAGGGATGCGAGCGCGCGCCGCTAGTGGTCGCTTGGTTTCTGAAAAACAGGCGCGGCCACACCCTCGACGAAGCCTACGCGCTGTTGAAAAGCCGCCGCCCGATGGTAGTGGATCGCAGGCGCTGGCTGGGTATCCACAATCGATAGCTACATCTAAGCTCTCTCCGACGAATTGACTATTTTCTGGCGACGGCTCACGCTGGGCGGCGTCAGGTTGAGTAGATTGCATGGCGGGCTTTTTCAAAAGAGCGAGGGACTCCACAAAAGCTGCGACTGGAAAGTTGAGCGCGGCGGGCAAGCCGTGGATCGCGCGCACGCAGGAGTTGGGCCGCTCGCGACGCGTGCGCAAAACCGGCGTGATCGTCCTCGCGGTCGTGCTGTTTCTTGGGCTGGCGACTTACATCGCGGTTCCGCCGATTTTGCGTCATGTGCTGACCGGCTCCGTCGCCACCAGCATCCATCGCCAGGTGAGCGTCGGCAAAATCCGCTTCAATCTTTACCGGCTGAAGCTCGACCTCGACAATTTGCACGTTGGCGAGCGTGACGATCCGCAGAAACCGTTCGTCGATCTCGGGCATCTCACCGTGAAAGTTTCGTGGACCTCGCTGTTCCGGCTTGCGCCGGTGATTGGCGAAGTCGTCGTCGATAAACCGGCGATCCATGTCGTCCGGAAGTCGCAGCAGGAATTCAACTTTTCCGATCTGCTCGAGAGCGCGCCCGCGCCGCCCAATCCGAAACCGGTCGCGCCCAGCAAGCCGCAGCGATTTGCGGTTTCCAATATTCAACTGCGCGACGGCGAAGTGACGATTGACGATCAACTGCTCGGCAAGCAGCACAAGATAGAGAAGATTCAGATCGCGGTGCCGTTTATCGCGAACCTGCCTGCGGACGTGGACGTCTTCGTGCAGCCGCTGGTGCAGATGGTGATCGACGGCAGCCCACTGCGAATTGCCGGCGTCGCCAAGCCGTTCCAGGCGACGCGCGACTCGGTGGTCGATCTGAAACTGCATGCGCTCGATCTGCCGCTCTACGTCAGCTACGCGCCGATGAAGCTGCCGGTCAAAATTCCGAGTGGCACGCTGTCCACCGACCTGTATGTGCATTTCGTGCAGGCCGAAGCGCAGCCGCTGATTCGCGTCAACGGGACGCTCGCGCTCGATCAACTCGACGTTCGCGACATCGCCGACGCGCCGCTGGTCGCGATGAAGCATGTCGAGGTGAAGCTGACCGACGTCGAGCCGCTCGGCGCGGTGTTCTACCTGCGTTCCATCTGGGTCGACGGGCTGATGGCGAACGTCAGGCTCAATGCCGACGGCACTAACAATCTTTCGTCGTTGGCGAGCGGCAATGCGCCCGCACCCGCCAGCGCTGCGCCGGCGAAAATAGTCGCACAGAGCAGTCCGTCGGCCTCGCCAACGCCCGCCTCGTCAACCCCGGCGGGCAACGTCGCGCAGCAAGCGGTGCCCGTGGCGGGTCCATCGACTGCGAAACCGGCGATGGATTTTCAGTTGGAATCTTTCGTTCTGACCAAGAGTGGCGTGAACGTGCAGGACAACAGCGGTGCGACTCCGGCGACGGCGGCGCTGGACGCGCTCGAAGTTGGCGTAAAAAATCTTCAGACGCTCGGCAAATCGCCGGCGACCTTCTACGTCAACGCGAACATTCACAGCGGCGGCGCGCTCGCGGTCCTGGGCGCGCTGGATCTCCCGGGTTCGCAGGTCAAGTCCGACGTGACGATCGACAAGATCGACCTGCCGGCGCTGCAGCCGTTCGCGCAGAAATTTCTCGCGGCGACGGTGGCGTCGGGCAAGTTGAGCGCGAAGGCCAACGTGCAGACGAATTTCGCGAGCAATCATTTTAATGTGCACGCGGAGCCGGCGAGCGTCGCAATCGAAAATTTCGAAGTCGATGCACCGCACGAAAAAGAAAAGCCGGTGCTGTGGAAAAATTTCAGCGTCGCGATCGGACAGTTCGACCTGGCGTCGCGCAACGCGACGGTGACCGAAGTGAAGAGCGACGGGATGCATCTGTACGTGCGACGCGATCGCGACGGCAAGCTGAGTCTCGAATCGCTGATGCGCGGCAACGAAACTCCGCCACCAGCAGAGCATGTCGCGTCGCGAGAGGAGCGGCGTATGCCGCGCGAGCGCAGGCGAGTCGAGCACAGGCGGACGGAACGCAAGCCGATTGCGCCCGCGGCACCGCCGCCGCCCACATCGCCGGGTTTTCAATTCCAGGTCGCTTCGGTGTCGCTCGATCAGACCGACGCCACCTTCGTTGACGAGAGCGCGCCGAAACCGGTGACGGTCGCGGTCGCGCCGCTGAATCTGCATCTCAAGGACGTGACCAACAACTTCACCAAGCCGTTCGGCATCGATATCGACGGCACGCTGAATCGCAAGGGTACTTTCAAAGTCACCGGCACCGCCGCGATTGCGCCGCTCAAGGCCGATTTGCGCGTTGGGACCAAACGCCTCGATCTGACGTTCGCCGATCCCTACGTGAGCAGCAGGCTGAATGCGGTCATCACGAGCGCGAACCTGACGATGGACGGTGCGGTCGGGCTCGAGCAGCAGCACAAGGATTTTCTCGTCAGCTACAAGGGCGACGCGTCGCTCGGCAGCGTGCGGATGCTCGACAAGCTGACCAACGATCTGTTTTTCAGGATGAACGCGCTCAACGTGAACCGGATCGATTTCGCGCTCGGCAAAGGTCCGCCGAAAGTACACGTTGGATTGATCGCGCTTAACGATTTTTATTCGCGGATCATTCTCAACAAGGACGGCAAGCTGAACCTGAAGGACGTCACCGCCAACCCGCAGGAAGCACCGACGTCGCTGACTCGCGCACAGGGAGAACCGGGCTCGAAGGGCGCGGTACCGGTTGCTGCGGCGAGCCCGACCCCGACTCCAGCGGCGGCGCCGAGCGTCGCAGCCGCGACGGCTCCTGGAGCCAGTCCCTCTGCCGCCGCGAGTCCGGCGCAGCCTTACCAGGGGCAGCCGATGAACGCCGACGTCGAGCTCAGCAAAATTACCCTCAAGGGCGGCAAGGTCGATTACACCGACAACTTCATCAAGCCCAACTACACCGCGAATGTGACCGACATGGAGGGCAGCGTCGGCGCGTTCGGGACGAAATCGACTGCGCCCGCGCCGGTTTCACTCGACGGAAAAATCAACGGCAGCTCGCCGCTCAATATCGACGGATCGATCAATCCGCTCGCGCCGACCGCGTTCGTCGATATCAAGGCGAAGGCGGACGCGGTCGAGCTGACCGGAGTCTCGCCGTACACCGTCAAGTACACCGGCTATCCGATCGTTAAAGGCACGCTCACCATTGACGTTCATTACCTGCTCGATACCGGCAAGCTGACGGCCGACAACCACATCTTCATCGATCAGCTGACGTTCGGCGATCATGTGGACAGCCCCGACGCGACCAATCTGCCGATTCGGCTCGCGGTTTCGCTGCTCAAAAATTCGAAGGGACAAATCGACGTGCGAATCCCGATATCGGGATCGCTTTCCGATCCGCAATTCAGCATCGGCAGCATCATCCTCGGCGCGTTCATGAATCTGATCGTCAAGGCGGCGACGGCGCCATTCTCGCTGATCGCGTCCGCGTTCGGCAGTGTGACGGGCGGCGGAGCGCCGCAGGATCTCGCGTACATTGAGTTCAAGCCAGGCTACTCGACCCTGACGCCGGAGAGTCAGCAGAAGCTGGATACGGTCGCGAAGGCGTTGGCGGATCGCACTGCGCTGAAACTTAATATTGAAGGACGGGTCGATCCGCAATTCGACAAGGACGGATACAAGGAAGCGTCGCTCGACCACAGTATCCAGGTGGTGAGGCACAAGAGTGAGGGAGACAGCGCGGACGGGACCGCGAAAAAAGCGCTCTCAACCGAGGATTACAACAAATATCTGGCGAAGGTGTACAGCGCCGGGGATTTTAAGAAGCCGCGCGATGCAATCGGATTAGCGAAGACGCAGCCGCCGGACGCGATGAAGAAACTAATCCTCGATAACACTGCGGTGACCGATCAGGACATGAAGAATCTCGCGGACGCGCGCGCGAACGCAGTCCGCGCATATCTGAGCAGCAAGCAGGTCGATTCGGCGCGCATGTTTATAATCGCGCCGAAAATGGACGCCAATGGCATCAAGGATCAAGGCAAAACGACGCGAGTCGATCTATCGCTCGAGTGATGCGGGCGTCGTTGGAGGTTTGGATAATTCGATGAGCAGTACATGGGGACTCTGCAAGGATTGTAAGTGGTGGCAAATCGAGCCCAAGGCGCCGGTCAAGAATTCCACGATGGGACTTTGCATCGACGACAAAATGATAAAATTCAAGCTGCGAGTTTCCGGCAACAGCGGCTGCAACCGCTTCATGGAAGGCAAGCCCGCGCACGCGAAAGGATCAAGTGGCCAACCGCCAACAGCAAAGCCGACGCGGT
>PMOH01000238.1 GCA_003161515.1 Deltaproteobacteria bacterium | reverse complement strand
GTCGCCTTCATCGCGCGCAGCGAGAGCGGGGCGTTGGCCGCGATCTTCTCGGCCAGCGCAGTGGTCGCCTCGCCGAGCTTGGCGTCGGCGACGACGTCGTGAACGATATTCATGTGACGGCCACGCTCGGCGTCGAGCAGGTCGGCGGTGTACAGAATCCAGGCGGTGTTGGCCGATCCGCAAACCTCGATCAGCTTGCGGGTGAAGTCGTACGGCACCATCAGGCCGACGCGGCCGAGCGTCATGCCGAGCTTTGCGTTGTCCGACGCGATTCGAAGATCGCAATGCAGCGCCAGTTCGAGTCCTCCAGCCAGCGCCGCACCCTGCACGGCGGCGATAGTTGGCACCGGAAACCGCTCCAGCCGCCCGAAGACCGACTCAAGCGAAGTCGGATTGTGAACTCCGCTGGTCTCGTCAACTTCCTTGAGATCGATTCCCGCACAAAAGCTGGCGCCCTCGCCGCGTAAGAGCAGCGCACGGATTTCGCGATCGTTTTCGAACTTGCGGAGCGCCTGGTCGAGCGCGTCGATCAATGGCTGATTCAGCGCGTTACGTTTTTCAGGACGGTTCAGAGTGAGAACCGCGTAATTCGCCTGTCGTGTGACTTTGAGAACTTCCTCAGCCATGTAAATCCCTCCTTACCGGTAGCGAGATGTTGTCCGGTACGGAGAATCGCATGCGCATTGCGCGTCCACAAGCGCGCAGCGAATTGCCGCTATTTACGTACTAGGGCTCTCGTTGACACTTTGGAGTTAAGGATTGAATGTAGGCGTACGTCATCCCAGAGAAAAACGTCGTCGCCTACCTTTGTAATCGCTCGCACGTCACCATCTTGTGAGACTACAAAGCCGACGCTATCTGGATTTGCTGCGCAATATCGCATCATCGAGCGATGTCTTGTGCCGTAGTGGTGCATGTCGATCTTCCTGGCTCGAGTGCCCGCGCTGTTTCGAGCGCTGAATAGCGCTTCCGGCTCTTTCTTTGAAGTAATTTCTACCCCAAACCCTTGTACTGATAAATCATGCGTCATCCAGATAAGACCGTCGACACGAGATAGGGAGCTTATGAATCGAATGCAGCCCGTAATTTCATTTTGGGTATCCTCCAACTCATCCTTATTTATCGATTCGTCCAAGTATAGACTTACTGGAATGTGGTCTGCGTCTTTGTCTAAGAATTCTTCGTAGACGACGTCAGACGAGGCCGTGTTCTGAACGAGCAGAATCCCTTCACGGACGAGAGATTTGGCGAGTCGAGGGTATTGAAGCGCATATTTAGGCGTCAGGCTAGCCTTGGTATCACTGATCAGGATCGCACCGCCATGACCATACCGCCGAATGCCGATCAGTATCCTGCATAGAGCAGAAATCCAGTTATCCTCGAGACTCTCGTCCCAGTGCCCTCGCAGGTCATATTGACTCTTTCCAACTTTCTCCGCGATCCGCCCCTGAAACTCCCTGATAGACGGCAGCAACTTCTCGTGTACTGGCCCGCCCTCCAGCACGCCCTGCTGCCTTGTGATCAGCGAATCCTGCCTCAGACTTCCGAGAAAGAGGTAGCTACTATATACAGCGATGTCACCCAATCCCTGGATGACAGCCTGAAGGATACCGGGCATCTCAACACCGGTAACCGACTCCTTCATAACAAACGTGCTGTAGTGGACGCTTTGATCGATCAATCCCCAGATTCGTAGGTCGCCGTCCGAGTTCGTATCGACAGCCAATGTTGATACCCACGGGTCGACCGCTTTTGAAAGCTTAACGACGTTTCGCACTGTGAAGGGGACGTCTTCTTCGAGGACAAAGTGTCGCCATCGGTCTGCGACTTTACGCTCGGGCGGATCAGGATCTGGATTAGAACGATCGATGAAGGCGATGCGACAGGAAATCCGTTCCGCCTCTTCGCTTTTTAGACTTGCGAAGTACAAAACTTCAAACAAATTCTCCAAGATGGCAACGGCCGGTCCTGAAATCTTGTGAGCGGCAAGCTGCGCATGGACGTGCTTGGCTAAGTCCTTAGGGTATCTTGCGGGCATGGGCTTACGGGTTTTAACTGTTCGATTCCCAGTCGAAGCTAGACCACGATGCTTAGCATTTTGTCTTTTACGAAGATGAATTTGGTTGGGGGTTTGCCATCCAAGTGACGTTTGACCGCTCCGCTTTTTAGGGCGAGAGCGCGCACGTCCACCTCTGAAGTGCCGGCGGGGACCTCTAGGCGGTCGCGGACTTTGCCGTTTACCTGGACTACGACTGTGACCATCTCGTCGCGTACCAGATTTGGATCGAAGGTTGGCCACGGTTCCAGGTGAACTGAAGCTGTGTGGCCTAGGGCGCGCCAGATTTCTTCGGTTACGTGGGGGGCCATCGGGGCTAGCAGCAGGATGAAGGACTCGGCGGGGAAGCGGCCCATCTCTTCGGGCTTTAGTTTTGCCAGATGGTTCAGATGATCCATCATCGCGGCGATGGCGGTGTTGAAGCGGAGGCGCTCGATGTGATCGGTGACCAGCTGGATTGTTTTGTGGGTGCGCTTCAGGGTTTCGTCGGTGGGATTTCCAGCAGGACATCCGGCTCCGGCGTAGCGGCGCATCATCGTCCACACGCGCTGGATGAATCTTAGCGTGCCGGAGACGCCAGTTTCGTTCCAGTTGGTCGCTTCGTCGAAGGGGCTCATGAACAGCTCCCAGAGCCGCAGCGCGTCCGCGCCGTACTTTTCGATCATCGCGTCCGGCGTGACGACGTTGCCCTTGCTTTTCGACATCCGCTGGCCGTCGGTCGCCCAGACGACGCCCTGGTTGCGCAACGCGGGGAACGGTTCGTCGAAGCCGATCAGCTCCTCGTCGAACATCACCTTGGTCCACATCCGCGCGTACAGCAGATGCATCACGGCGTGCTCGGCGCCGCCGACGTAGAGATCGACCGGCAGCCAGTAATCGACACTGCGGCGATCGAATGGGCGCTCGTCTTCATGCGGCGACGCGAAGCGCAGGAAGTACCATGACGAGCAGGCGAAGCCGTCGAGCGTGTCGGTCTCGCGCTCGGCCGGGCCGCCGCATTTGGGGCAGGTCGTGTTGACAAAATCCGGGACGTTGGCGAGCGGGGAGCGGCCGGTGCCTGGCGGCAAGTAGTCCTTCATCGGCGGAAGCATCACGGGCAGTTGGTCTTCAGGCACGGGCACGATGCCGTCGGTTTTGCAGTACACGATTGGAATCGGGCATCCCCAGTAGCGCTGGCGCGAGATCAGCCAATCGCGCATCCGGTAATTGATGGTCGCGCGGCCGATGCCATGTTGCTCGGCGTACTGGCATACGGCGGTGATTGCTTCAGACGTTTTTTTACCGTTTAGAAAACCGGAATTGATTGCGACGCCCGGCTCCGAGTAAGCACGATCTGCCGGCGGAGCGGTGCCGTCAGCGGATGCGGTCACGCGCGGAATCTCGAGGCCGTACTTCGTCGCGAATTCGAAATCGCGCTGATCCTCGCCGGGCGCAGCCATGATTGCGCCGGTGCCGTAGCCCATCAGGACGTAGTCGGCGATCCAAATAGGGATGTCCTTATCGGTGAAGACGTTGTGCGCGTACGCGCCGGTGAAGACGCCGGATTTTTCCTTCGCCGTGGACATCCGCTCGATTTCGGTCTGGCGGCGCGCGTCGGCGACATAATTCTCGACCTTCGCGCGCTCGGACGGAGTCGTTATCTCGGCGACCAGCGGATGCTCGGGCGCGAGCACCATGAACGATACGCCGAAGACGGTGTCGGGACGCGTCGTGAAAAAGCGGACCGCTTTACCGGTGTGGCCAGCGACCGGAAAGGCGAGTTCCGCGCCTTCGCTGCGACCGATCCAGTTGCGCTGCATCAGCTTGATCGGTTCCGGCCAGTCGATGCCGTCGAGATCGGCGAGCAATCGATCGGCGTAGTCGGTGATCTTGATGTACCACTGCTCGAGATCTTTTTTGCTGACCGGGTTGTCGGTATGCCGCCAGCAGCATCCGTTGATGACCTGCTCGTTGGCGAGCACCGTGCCGCACTTGTCGCACCACCATTGAGCGCCCGTCGCGCGGTAAGCGAGGCCGCGCTTGTGGAGCATCAGGAAGAACCACTGAGTCCACTTGTAGTACTCGGGCGACGACGAATTGATTTCGCGCGACCAGTCGTAAGCGCATCCGGAGATGATCAGCTGGCGCTTGAAGTTGGCGGCGTAGCGCGGGACGGTCTCGGTCGGATGCGAACCTTTCAGGACCGCCTCGTTTTCCGCGGGCAGGCCGAACGCGTCCCATCCCATCGGATGCAGCACGTTGAATCCCGCCATCCGCTTGTAGCGGCCGACGACGTCGCATGGAACGTAGTTGTGCAGATGACCGACGCTGAGGCCGGCGCCACTGGGGTAGGGGAACATCTCGAGGATGTAGAATTTCGGGCGGCCGGGGTCCTCGCGCGTCAGGTAGAGATTGGTGCGGTCCCATTCGGCCTGCCACGCGGGCTCGATTTTTTTGGGGTCGTAGCGTTCGTCCATCAGATGATCTCGATCAGGCAAGTCTAGCGTGATGGGAGCGAGGCAGGAAAGGTAATCACTTAATGTGAAAGCAGGGTGACCCCTGCACCCAGTATCAGGAAAAAGATGCGGTGCTTCGCACCTGTTAGAAGCTGTTTTGGCGCGCGAAGTCGGGGGCTTCGAGGATCTGCCGTGATTGTCATGCGCTCGCTTTTGCCCGGTGAAGCTCTTGCCGCAATACCGAGCGGACTGTTTTGCCGACTTCCTGGGCGAGGCTGGGACGTTGCAGATGCTCTCGAAGCGCGTCGTTGATCAGGGTTTGGTAGTTTCCACGATGTGCACGACGAACCTGATCGCGAAATTGATCGACGATGTCGCGATCCAGCCGGATGGTGATCCGGATCTTGTCTGACGGCAGCGGCATAACCGCTCCGCGCTTGCCCTTGCTGAGATCATATTCGCGCTTCATATTCGTTTGTCCTCGTATTGAGCTCTCTCGCGGGAGGTCGCCTTTCGCGCCGAAATAATGCGTATGGTGCTTCCTTTCAGCGCGTACGAAATCGCCAACACGCGTCCTTGTGCGTCCATGCCGAAGGTCAAATACCGCTCTTCGTTCGGATGATCATCGGACAGCGTAATCGCGCGTTCATCATCGAGCACGATCACAGCATCTACGAACTCAACTCCATGCTTGCGGAGGTTCCTTTCGGCCTTGTTCGGGTCCCATTCGAATTCCAACTCGCGCCTCTACTTCAGTGTACAGTGTACACGCAGTTCGATCAGTTAGACAAACCGACCGTATGCAAGGTTTCAAAGAACTTCGAGAATATAGAGGACGTGTGGAAGACCGGCGTGGACGATGTCGCGGTTGTAGGTGAAGCCGCAATGCTCCATTACGCCGCGGGACGCTTTGTTGTGCGGGAGGGTGAAGGCGACGATTCGTTCGAGGTGCATCGTGTCGAAGGCGTGTTTCAGTGATGCGCGGGAGATTTCGGTGGCGAATCCTTTGCGCCAGTGATCGGAGGTTATCGCGTAGGCTAGTTCGATTTCGTCGCGGCCTTCGACGGTGGCGTGTTTGATTCCGCCGTAGCCGACGAAGTCGCTATCGGACTGTGAGTGGAGGATCCAGAGGCCGAAGCTGTGCGAGTTCCAATGATCGGCAGCTCGTTGCAGAAAACTGCGGGTTTGATCTTCGCTGAAGGTTGCGCCGTCGGCGGATAGGGTCGCCATCACGCGCGGGTCGCTGTGGAGGCGACGGATGTCGGCGAAGTCGCCTGGACCGGCGGGT
>PMOH01000041.1 GCA_003161515.1 Deltaproteobacteria bacterium | reverse complement strand
CTGATGGCGTTGCAGCGGAAAATCCAGGGTCAGAAGCAGAAACTGATGGCGCTCAGCGAAAAGCATCCCGCCTGAACCACGCAACGAGCGAACCGGATTCACATGGAACGGACACTGACTCGCTGGCTGGATATCCCTGACCTTCGCAAGCTCGATGTGTACGTCGGCAACGGCGGATACAAGGCGCTGCGCAAGGCGCTGTTCGACATGAAGCCCGAAGAGATCATCAACGAGGTCAAGAACTCGAATCTTCGCGGGCGCGGCGGCGCAGCGTTTCCGACGGGCGTGAAGTGGAGCTTCATCCCCAAAGATTCCAAGAAACCGGTTTACCTGTGCTGCAACGCTGACGAGAGTGAGCCCGGCACTTTTGCGAACCGCTACGAGCTCGAGATGGACCCGCACGGCATCATCGAGGGTATCGTGATCGCGTGTCGCGCGGTCGGTGCGCATGTCGCTTACACCTACCTGCGCGGCGAGTTCACTTTGCAGAAGCGAATCTTCGACGCCGCGGTCGCCGAGGCGTACGCCAAGAATTATCTCGGCAAGAACATCCTCGGCAGTGGCTTCGACCTCGACATTTTCACGCATCGCGGCGCCGGCGCTTATATATGTGGCGAGGAAACCGGCTTGCTCGAATCGCTCGAGGGCAAGCGCGCGTATCCGCGCAATCGTCCGCCGTTCCCCGCGATCCAGGGCGCGTTCCAGAGTCCGACGGTGGTCAACAATGTCGAGACGCTGTCGAACGTCCCGCACATCATCAATCGCGGCGCCGACTGGTACAAATCGATCGGTCCCGAAAAAAGTCCCGGCCCGAAACTTTTCTGCCTGTCAGGCCACGTCAACAAACCGGGGCTATACGAATTGCCGATGGGCTTTCCGCTGAAAGATCTGATCTACGATGTCGGCGGCGGAATCCTCGGCGGCAAGGCGCTCAAGGGCGTGATCCCCGGCGGCTCGTCGTTCCCGATTTTCACTGCGGAAGAGGCCGTCAAGGTCAACATGGATTTTGATTCCGTGCGCGCGGCGGGGTCACTGATGGGAACCGCGGGCGTGATGGTGATGGCCGAAGGCACGTGCATGGTCGATATGCTTAAAACGATCGCGCATTTCTATCATCACGAATCATGCGGACAGTGCACGCCGTGCCGCGAAGGATGCGGCTGGATCGAGAAATTGCTCATCGACCTCGAAGCGGGACGCGGCAAGATGGAAGACCTCAAGGTCATGCTCGACGCCGCCGGCAACATGGAAGGCAACACGATCTGCGTGCTCGCCGACAGTCTCTCGATGCCGGTGAAGAGCTTCGTGCCCAAGTATCGCGACGAGTTCGAAGCGCACATCAAGCTCGGGCGCTGTCCATTCAAGACCTCGTCAGCGCAACAGGCTGCGTGACACATGCCGAAGCTGACCATTGACGGAAAGGAAGTTGAGGCTGGCGCCAACCTGAACGTGATCCAGGCGGCCGAGCTCGCAGACATCGAGATTCCGCACTACTGCTTTCATCCTGGATTGTCGATCCCCGGCAACTGCCGCATGTGCCTGGTCGAAATCGAGAAAGCACCCAAACTCCAAATCGCCTGCAACACGCGCGTCGCCGAGGGGATGGTCGTTCACACCAAAAGCCCCAAGGCCGTCGCCGCGCAAAAGGCCGTGCTCGAATTCCTGCTGATCAACCATCCGATCGATTGCCCGGTTTGCGATCAGGCGGGCGAGTGCAGGCTGCAAGACTACTACATGGATTACGATCAGCAGCCGTCGCGCTTTCCGTTGCCCGAGAAAAATCGCAAGGGCAAGGCAATCGACATCGGCTCGGGCGTGATGCTCGATCAGGAGCGATGTATCCTGTGCGCGCGATGCACCCGCTTCTTCGATGAAGTGACTCACACCTCGGAGCTCGCGATTTTCGAGCGCGCCGATCACAACCGCATCGACATCAATCCCGGACAGCCGGTGAACAACAAGTACGCCGGCAACGTCGTGGACATCTGCCCGGTCGGCGCGCTCACCGAAAAAGAATTCCGCTTCCGGATGCGCGTCTGGTACCTGCATCGCAGCGCGTCGGTGTGCGGCGGATGCGAGCGCGGATGCGCGATCGATATCCATCATCATCGCGGACGCATCTACCGCTTCAAGCCGCGCTTCAACCCGGGCGTCAACAGCTACTGGATGTGCGACGAGGGCCGTCACAGCTTTCCAACGCTGCAGGCCGAGACGCGACTCACCTCACCGCTGGTGCAGGCCAAGGATCAGCTCGTAGTCGAGAGTTGGGGCGAGGGTGTTCGTCGCGCGGCGTCGATCATCGCGGACTACAAACGCAGCTATGGCGGCAATTCGATCGCAGCGGTCGTCGATGCGACCTCGACCAACGAGGAAGCGTTCGCGCTGAAACAATTCATGAAGACCGCGATCGGCTCGGACCGAATCGTGACGCTCAACTGGTCGCCACCGGGCGTCAGCGGCGATGACGAGTTGCTGATCCGCGCCAACAAAAATCCCAACACGCGCGGACTCGCGGCGCTCGGGCTCTCGGCGGACGGTCTCGACAATCTCGCAGCAGCAGTCGCGTCGGGCGAACTCAAGATGCTGATCGCATTCCGCGCCGACCTGGTTCGCGCGCTGGGCGAAGAGGAATTCGTCCGGCGCTTCGGCGCGCTCGACTACATGCTGGTGCTATCGACCGACGCCAACGAGACTTGTCAGATGGCCAACCAGGTCTGGCCGATCGCCGCGTATCCCGAGATCGACGGCAGCTTTACGAATTTCCAGGGCCGCGTGCAGCGAATCAACGCCGCATTCCCGCCACCGGGAAACGCAATCGCGGGCATCGAAGCAATCGCACGCCTAGGCCATGCGCTAGACGCCACCGATCGTCCGCACACAGCAGACACCCTCTTCGCCGCGATGGCTTCAGCGGAGCCCGCATTCAGGGGCCTCAGCCTGGCGAATCTCGGCGAGCACGGTGCAGATCTAGCCGCAAACTAGACTTCACGTTTCGTTCCGAGTTCTTTGCGTCATCCCGAGCGAAGCCGAGGGACCCCGGGTCTTTCTGGATCCCGCCGACGCACCCCAGCCATGGGGCGATCGAAGTGCGCCTCCCAAGGGCATCTCCCGATGCGGGGTTAAGGTGCATCTTCCAGCGTCGAGAAAGATCCGGGGTCCCTCGGCTGCGCTCGGGATGACACAAGAAGGTGGCACGCGAGCGTCGGGGGTAGGCGAGCAACCTAACCCCTAACCCCCTTTTTCGGGCCTCGAGGGAAGGGGAACAATCGCGCAGAGAAATAATCAGCCGGCGTGGCAGCTGAAGCGGAAGCTTGATTTGCCGCTGTGGATTCTTGCGATTCGACTTTTGATCTTTGGCGTGATTGGCAGGTCGGGGAATGCTTTGACGAATGCTTGCAGTCCTGCGGCTGTCTTCGCAGCGTCGTCGCAGGTGCAGATGCCTGAGATCAGTTCTGACTCGAGGCTGTCGATCTCGCCTTGCGCCTCCGACGGGTAGGCGTCGGGGTAGGTCGTGCGGAATGTCATCCAGCCGCGGTAGAGATCGACCATCAGCTTTCCGTCGAAGCGCGTGCATCCCGATTCGTCGGTTTGCTGCTGGATGTAGGCGGGGAACGGGCCGTTACCGTCGGGTTCCGTG
>PMOH01000515.1 GCA_003161515.1 Deltaproteobacteria bacterium | reverse complement strand
GCGCGCCGCTACGCGCGCACTCGCGGCCGCGTCGCATTCGTATTCACCGCACGCAGAAGCGCCGAATTGATCTCCGCGATGCGCTCGAAGCAACTCGAGCCCAAGCGTATCCGCTTTGTTCATCCGCAAATCGCGATGCCCGCATCGGTGATGTTGGTCGAAGCCAGCGTCGACGGCGGAATCGAAGTAGCCATTGAGCCGCCGCTGATACTCTATGATCGCCCCCGAATATACACTTCCGAAGCTCACTCATTACTAAGTTCGCCCAATAGCCTCTCCCTATCAGGGAGAGGCCGCGCCTCCGGCGCGGGTGAGGGTCCAAATTCCTAGTTCCCTTCCGCTCTCTTACTTCAAGAATTCGATTGCCTGATCCGCCGCGTATTCCGGGTTCTCCATCGGCAGAAAATGCCCCGTGTCCTCCACATCGATCACCCGGCCGTTCTTGATCTGCCGCGCAACCTTTCCCGACAACGACGCACCGAGCGAATCGCCGCGCGCGCCGAAGAGTACTAACAGCGGCGATGTGCAACGGAGAATCCGCGCGAGGCCGTCGAAGTCGCGTGCGGTCTCGTAGAATTTCGCTTCGACCGTTGGCGCGCACTTCAGTTCGCGCTTGCCGTCAGCCGTCGGACGCGTACCGAACTCGCAATAGTCGCGCAGAATGTGCCGGCGCCACGTGTTGTAGGGCGGCTTGTTCTCGAAGTTAGAGTACATCGCCTCGACGCTATCGAAGATTCGCCTGCGCTTCAGCGTTCGCTCGATGAACGGATTGCGCCACCCAAGTTCCGGCGCGTCCGGCGATTCGAAAATCACCGGCTCGAGCAGCACCGCCCGCGAGATCAAATCCGGCCGCTCGCTCGCGAGCGATCCGATCGCCGTCGCACCCGCGGAATGACCGACTGCCCTGATGCCCGACCAACCCATCGCAGTTATAAATCGTTCGAGATCGCGCATCGTCGCATCCCAAGTGTATTCGCCGTCAGTCGCTGCCGAACTGTCGCCATGACCGCGTTGGTCGTAGGTGTAAACGTGACCGATCGCGCGCAACCGCTCTGCAAGCGGCCGAGAGAGGCGCCCGAGAAATCCAGTCGCGTGCAAGACCACGATCGGCGCGCCGTCACCGCCCCAGTCCAGCGTATGCAGGCGGACGCCGTTGACGTTCACGAAGCTGCTGCGAGGTTCGATTTTTTCCATATCTCAAGTTTGCGAGTTGGCTTTGTTCTCGGTCGCCGCCGTCTCCTGATCGACAGCCTTCGCTTCCGGCGAACGGATGTCTTCGAGCGTAATCGTTTTGAGAAAGCCGTTGCGCACCGCGCCCATCTTCTCCAGTACGAGGTTGACGCGCGGATCGCCGTCACTGGCGCCTTTGTCGAAATCGAGGGATTTGATCGCGTCGGCCAGGACGATCGTCGATGACTGGCGCGCCAGGAATAATCCCTGGTTCAGTGCACCCTTACTCGCGTCGGCTTCAATCACAAATCCGCCGGCTTTTAGCCCGTCGAGAATCGGCGCAAGAGTAGCCTCCGGAACACAAAGCTCGTGCGAAAGGGTCCACGGAGTGATGTCGTCACCGCCGCGATAGGCGCGATCCGCCAAGCGAATCAGGATGTGCATCGTCGCGGAATACAGAAAATCGGGGGACATCGGACCCAGCATCGGCGGGATGTCGCCGCGCTGGATCGAGGCTGTCAGTTCGGCACCGAACAGAATCACCGACCACGCGACGTAGATCCAGACCAGGAAAATCGGCAGCGTCGCCATCGCTCCATAGATCGCCCGATAGTTGGCGACTCCTACCTGGAAGCGCACATATCCCCACTGCGCGAGCTGAAAAAGCACCGCTGTCACGAATGACCCGATCAACGCGGGACCGTACCTGACCTTGGTGTAGGGAAAAAAGACGAACAGGAAAAGGAATCCACCCCACACGAAAAAATACGGAAGCAGATCCGTGATGAACGGAAATGCGGAAGTCCGCACCGAGAAAACCGCGGTGACGCCGAGCGCCGCTACGATCAGGAACGGCAGAGTAAACAGCACGCTCAGGTAGTCGGAAAATTTGCGAAAATAACTGCGGCTCTGCGGGACGTTGAAAATCGTGTTGAGTGCCTGCTCGACCGTGCCCATCGTCGAAATCACCGTGATGAGCAAAAACGCGCCTCCCGCCGAACCCAGCGCCGCCGCATTTACGTTCTCGACGTAGCCCATCAGCTGCGAACCCGATGCGCCGAGTCCCAGGTATTGCTCTACCAACGGCTGCAGTCGTTCAGCCCCGCCGAATCCCTTAACTGCGGAAAACGCGAGTGCCAGCATCGGCACGATCGAAAGCGCGACCGTAAACGTCAGCGCCGACGCGCGCAGCAGATCGTTGTTGTTGATGAAAGCTTCGACCGCGTGATTCAGGATGCGCCAGACGCGCAGCGCGGTTGTGTGCCGCGACACCCGGTTTTCAAGGTCGAGCGTCTTGCTCTCGAGCCAGCTGGGAGCGTGTTGCGCCACGTCAGCTACAGGATTGCGCCACCGCCAATTTACCCTTCACAGATGGATTGTCAGGGCACGCCTTGCGCGATGTCAAGTGTGCGGCCGGACGCGCGTTGCGCGCTCATCCACTTTACGATTAGCTCATCGTTCATGGCTCGGCTGGTATCGCGCGGAAAATATCTTCTCGATGGCGCGCAAAAGTTCTACCTTCGCGGCGTTTCGTACGGCCCGTTTGCTCCGAATTCGCGCGGCGAAAGATATCCCGAGCCCGAGCGCGCCGCCGCCGACTTCGCGTTGATGAAAAAACTCGGCGCCAACCTCATTCGCCTCTACGTTCCGCCGCCGCCGTGGATGGTCGAGGAGGCGCAGAAGGCCGGCCTGCGTATGATGCTCGGTATCCCGTGGCCGTTCCACATGGCCTTCCTCGATTCAGCCGACATGATGCGCGAAATCCGCGACGCGATCCGCAAGACCGTTCTCGATACCCGCCAGTTCGGCGAGACGATTGCGGCCTACAGCATCGGCAACGAAATTCGCTCGGACATCGTGCGCTGGCACGGGCCGCGCGCCGTCAGCCGCTTTCTCGCCGAGCTCCGCGATCTCGGCAAGCAGATCGATCCCGAAGCGCTCTTCACCTATTCGAATTACCCGTCGGCTGAATATCTCGATCTGAGCTTTCTCGATTTCATTTCGTTCAACGTTTATCTGCATCGCGAGGAAGATTTCCGCCGCTACCTGACGCATCTGATGGGACAAGCCGGAGAGCTGCCGCTGGTGCTCAGCGAAACCGGCATGGATACGATTCGCGAGGGCGAAGAGCATCAGGCGCAACTGCTTTCATGGCAGTGTCGCGCGGCGTTCGAGCTCGGACTGTCCGGCTTCATCGTGTTCGCGTTCACCGACGAATGGCACACTGGCGGCGCCGAGATTACCGACTGGGCATTCGGACTGACGCGACGCGATCGCTCGCCGAAGATTGCCTTCGATGCGGTCGGCAAAGTCTTCAGCGAAGAACTGCCACCGCAACTCGCGGCCGCTCCCAAAGCGACCGTGGTGGTCGCTGCCTACAACGCAGCCTCGACGCTCGGCGAATGCCTTTCGTCGCTGCGCGAACTCAATTATCCGGACTACGAAACGATTGTAGTCGATGATGGCTCGACCGATTCGACCTCCGAAATCGCCAACCAATCAAACGTCCGTGCGATTCGCGTCGAGCACGGCGGTTTGGCCGCGGCCCGTAACGCAGGCGTCGATGCCGCATCGAACGAGAGCGAAATCGTCGCCTTCATCGATGCCGATGCGCGCGCCGATCGCGACTGGCTCTATCATCTGATCGAGACGATTAAGCGCCGCGACGCGGCCGCGGCAGCCGGCCCGAATTTCGCCCCCGATCCGCGATCTGCTCGCGTCGCCGCGATGGCGATGGCGCCCGGATTGCCGCGTGAGGTGCGTGCCGGCGACGATCGCCTGGCGCAACTGTGCGGATGCAACATGGCGATTACAAAGGCCGCGTTGCAGAAGCTCGGTGGCTTCGATCCCATGTTCACCAGCGCCGGTGACGACGTGGATTTTTCGTGGCGTCTCACAGCGGCGGCAGAAACGCTCGCGTATGCTCCTGGAGCCGTCGTGATTCACGATCGCCGGGCGACGCTCGGGGCTTATCTTAAGCAGCAACGCGGCTACGGCATCGGCGAAGCGTTGCTTTTCCGCAAATATCCGCTCCGCAATGCAGACCAGGACGGAATGTACGCCGGGCCATCATGGATCGGATCGCTACTCGGCGGCGCGCGCGTTTACTACGGCGAATTCGGACGCGGCCTCTTTCAGACCGTCTACTCGGCCGGCAACTCGTACGCCGAATTGCCGCTCACCATTCAATGGATCGGACTGTCGCTGATTTTTCTGATTCTCGGAATCGTCAGTCGTTTGCTGGGCGCGCTCGGTAGTGTTGGAATCGCGCTCTCAATATTGGTTGCGGCAGCGAGCGCAGCATCAGCGCCTTTGCCGTACAAGTATTCCGGCCCAATCGCGCGAACCTATCTCTGGATCGTGAACTTGCTCGGACCCGCCGTTCGCAGCTTCGCGCGCGAGCGCGTCAAATGGCAATTCGAACCCGCCGGAGCGAGCGCAGATCAAAATGGTCCCGTCGAATTACACGGCCAGATCGAATTCGTCGCGACCGAAAGCGCTGCAAAGATCGATTCCGCGGCGATCCTCGACGCCATCCGCGACGCGCTCGTGCACCGCGGTGTCGCGATAGCCGAGACCGACGGCTTCCAGTCTTACGATCTCGAAATCGTCGTCCCGCCGATGATTCGCGTGCCGATTAACGCGTTGCACACCGACGCCGGCCTAGCGCTACTCTGGCGTGTCCGACCCGCACCGCGACATGCACTTATCGCAGCGGCAGTGACATTCATGTTGTTGGCAGCAGCCTTCTCGTTTGGCGCGGCAATCGTCGGTGTCGCATTTGCCGTTCTCGCAGTCGGAGTATTAGCGATCACGCGTGCTCGACGCATACCTGCGATCATCAAAGCCTCAGCCACGGAAGTAGCCACCTCGCGTGGAATCTCAATCGCGACGCGCGCGGAAGGCGAAACCCGATGACCACGCTGGAACTCTACGGCCACGTGATTCGCAGGATGCGCCCGCATCTCGGCCGTCTTGCGATCGCGATCGCCGGGGTTCTGCTGGCCGCCGCGACCGAAGTCCTGAAGCCGTGGCCGCTCAAAATCGTGATCGACAACGTGCTGCGCGGCGCGCCGCTCGTCAGCTCCTGGATTTCCCCGATGCCGCGCGCCGAGCTTCTCATCGCCGCGTGCATCAGTCTTGTCATCCTGTACGCGCTGCTGGGCGTCCTCAACGTCGTGACGAATTACGTCACCATCTCGATCGGCCAGCGCATGGTCAACGAGTTGCGCGCGCGCCTTTTCGATCACTTGCAGCGTCTTTCGCTTTCGTTCCATCGCCGCCGCGAAGTCGGCGACCTCATGGTGCGCATCACCTACGACACCTACTCGATTCAAACGATCGCGATGAACGGATTTTTTCCCGTGCTGTCATCGCTGATTCTTCTTGGCGGGATGTTCGTGGTGATGATTCGGATGGACGCGACGCTGACACTGGTCGCGCTCGCGATCATCCCGCTCCTGATTTTGTTGATCATGTCGATCAGCGGGCGCATCGACGCGATTGCCGGCGGCGCGCGCGTCAAGGAGAGCCGTCTGTACACCGTCGCGCAGAGCGCGCTCGCCGCGATCCACGTCGTGCAGGCTTTCACGCGCGAAAGCGAGTCGTACCGCGAGTTCGTCGAGTCGAGCAGCGCGAGCCTGGACGCGACGCTGCGCCTCTACACTTTGCAAACGCTCTACGCCGGCGCGGTTGGCGTGTTGATCGCGTGCGGCACCGCGCTGGTGATTTACCTCGGCGCACAGCACGTTCTCGACGGCCGCCTCACCATCGGCGACCTCATCGTCTTCATCACTTACCTCGCCTCGCTCTACGCGCCGGTGAATCAGATCTCGCAAACCTACGGACAAATCGAAGGCGCCAAAGCCGGCCTGCGCCGATGCCTCGAGTTGCTGGCGATCGATCCCGAAATCAAGGATCGCGCTGGCGCACAGACACTTCCGCGCGCGCGCGGCGAAATAGAATTCGACAACGTCGTGTTCGGCTACGAACCCGGCCGCACCGTCCTCAAGGGCGTCAGCTTCAAGGCTTCGCCCGGCGAGACGATCGCGATCGTCGGTCCAAGCGGTTCCGGAAAAACCACGATGGCCAGTTTGCTCGCGCGCTTTTACGAACCGCAGGACGGCGCGATCAAGATTGACGGCAACGACACGCGCTACCTCACGCTCGGTTCGGTCCGCGGTAACATCGCGATGGTCCTCCAGCCGCCGCTTGTGCTTGGCGACACGATGCGGGTCAACGTCGCGTTCGGAAAGCCCGCGGTTGACGACGCGAAAGTCCTGAGCGCTATCAAGATGGCGCGCCTCGAGCCGGTGCTCGCCAAGTTGCCGGCCGGATTGGACGAAATGATGGGGCAGGGCGGTCACAGCCTCTCCGAAGGCGAGGCACAGCGCGTGACGATCGCGCGCGCGTTGCTGAAGGACGCGCCGATTCTGATCATGGACGAGCCGACCAGCGCGCTTGACGCCGAGACCGAATCGATGGTGCTGGCAGCCGTGCGCGAGGCGATGCGCGGGCGGACGACGCTCGTCATCGCGCACCGGCTCTCGACGATTCAGAACGCCGATCGAATCCTGGTGCTGCGCGACGGCGCGATCGTCGAGCACGGATCGTTCGACGAGTTGCTGGCTCGCGGCGGCTTCTTCAGCTACCTCTACAATATCCAGGCGTGGAGCCGCGAAGCCGCGGGCTAGGGATTTTCAAATGCTCACAATTGGTCTCACTGGCGGAATCGGTTCGGGCAAAAGCACCGTCGCGCAGATTCTCGGCGAGTTCGGTGCGCCAATTCTCGACGCCGACAAAGTCGCACACACCACTTACGCACCCGGCGCTTCCGCCTACGACGCTGTGATTGCCGCGTTTGGCGCTCAGGTGGTTGCTGGGAATCGTACAATCGATCGCAAACAACTCGGTGCGATCGTGTTTGGAAATCCCGAGCGGCTGAACCAGTTGACGTCGATCGTATGGCCCGCGACCCGCGAGAGCATCCGTCGGAACGTCGCCGAATTGCGCGCGAGCGGCGCGAAACTTCCGATCGTGGTCGAAGCCGCGATTCTGATCGAAGCGAACTGGCAACCGCTGTTCGACGAAATCTGGCTGGTGCGCGCATCGCGCGAGCAGGTGGTCACTCGAATCGAAAGCCAGCGCGGATTGAAACCGGCCGAGACCGAGGCGCGCATCCGCGCACAATTATCCGACGAGGAGCGCTCAAAACATGCGACCCTCGTGATCCAAAACAACGGCTCCCTCGACGAGCTGCGCGAGCTGCTGAAAACGGTGTGGGCCGAAGCCCTCAAGCGCAACGGCTAAGCCCGGATCGCTGCCAGCACTGCGAACGTGACGACTTCGGCGAGCGCGCATCCGCCCGCCAGCATATAGCCCGAGGCCCCGCCCATCCGGCGGCTGAGCACCAGCCGCATCGCAAGTATCGTCAGCGCGAGCGCGATGATCACTGCGAGCCCGACGTTTTGATAGAGCCCCATCGTGAGTCCGAGCGCGATCACGCTCGAAGCTGCGAACTCGCGAAATGAAATGCCGCCTTCGTAAGGGATGCCGAGGCCCCAATGCTCCAGCGGCTTCAGCCCGTAACCGATCGGAATGATCGCCCATCGCGACAGCGTCATCGCCATCACGAGAGCGCCCGCGCGCCCCGCGTCGTCGGCGATGCGCGACAAGCACCAGACCTCGAACGCGAACGCGGCGACCGATGCGCTCGCGCCGACCGGTCCGATTCGTGTCAATCCGGTCGAGGCTGGCCGCGTGCCCCGGCGAAGGACTTCGACCGTGTCTGCAACTCCGCGATTTGCCAGCCCGAGCGACAGCGCCGCGCCGACGATCAGCACGATGATAGAGCGGGCCATCGGTCCGGCGACGATGCCGGCGGCCCGATCGGTAATTGCGAGAATTACTCCGACGACGAATCCTACGATCGGAAAATAGACCATCGCGCGCGACCGCTGCGACGCGGTGCCCTGCGATCTTTCGTCGAGAATCGGCCACAGCGTGAGCGTCGCCACCGCCAGTACCGCCTCGAACAGCAGTTCGCGCACAGTTGGCAGACTGGTGTCGCTCGCCGATTCCATCGTGACGGATGATTACAACAGATCGCGGCGGCGCTACGATAGGCGCAGAGAAGAGTGAAAAAATGAAAATTCTGGTGATGGGCGCGGGCGCAGTGGGAGCCTACTTCGGCGCGCGGCTACGAGCGTCCGGCGAGGACGTCGTACTGTGTGCGCGCGGCGAAAATCTGCGCGCGACTCGCGAGCACGGCCTCGACATCACGAGCATCCGCGGCGATCTGCGCATCGAGGTCACCGCGACCGACACGCCGCGCGACTTCGCGCCGTACGATCTGATCCTGTTCTGCGTGAAGGCCTACGACACCGACACCGCCGCGCAGGCCATCTCCGAATGCCTCAAGCCGGGCGGCGCGATTCTGACTCTGCAGAACGGCGTCGAGAACGAGGCGAAGCTCGCCGCAATATTCGGCCGTGACGCGGTGATGGGCGGCAACGCGCGCGTCGGAGTCGAGATGGTGGCGCCGGGAAAAATCGTTCATCTCAGCACCGGCCACATTGACTTCGGAGAACTCGATGGCCGCGAGACCGATCGAGTAAAGAAGATCACCGAAGTGTTTCAGCGTGCCGGGATTCTCGGCGAGGTCTCAGCCGACATCATGACCGCGCGATGGGACAAGCTTATCTGGAACGGAGCGCTCAACACCGTGACAACGCTCACGCGGCGGCGCGTCGGCGAAGTTCTCGACGACGCCGAGGGCGTGAAACTCTTGCGTACGTTGATGCAGGAGATTGTCGAGGTCGCGCGCGCCGAGGGCGCAAAGATTTTCGACGACCGTATCGACGCGTACATAGCGCACTCGCAGAAAAACCTGCGCGCGCTGAAAACTTCGACTCAGCAGGACCTCGAACGCGGCAAGACGCTGGAATATGAAGCTCTCAGCGGCGCAGTTGTGCGCGCCGCGCGCCGTCACAACATGAGCGTCCCGGCAGTCGAAACAATTTACGCGCTGTTGCGACTGCTGGACGGCGCGCCGAAGAGGAACGTCTGAGCATTGTGGTTGATGCCAGGCAACCTAACCCCTAACCCCTTTTTTCGGGCCTCGCGGGAAGGGGAACCGGATTTCAGAACCATTTACCGCTTCTCGAACTGCTTGTTGCCGAACAGTATATCCCACGTCTTCGGATCTTGTGGGGGCTGATTCGCCGCGTTAGCTGCGGCCGCGGCGCGCATTCTCTCGACGACCTCGCTCATCACGGCGAAGCCGCGCTGGGTCGCTGGGCGCGCGCGCAGCTCGTCGTACCATTTTTTCAGATTCGGGAAATCTTCGAGCGCCTGCCCCTGCATCGAATGCGGCACCAGCCACGGATAGGTCGCGATATCGGCGATCGAGTAATCGCCTGCGAGGTACTTTGCTTCGCCGAGCCGCTTATCGATCACGCCGTAAATCCGTTTCGCTTCGTTGGTGTAGCGGTTGATCGCGTACTCGATTTTCTCCGGCGCGTAGCGGCGAAAATGATGCGCCTGGCCGAGCATCGGGCCGACGCTCGCCATCTGGAACATCAGCCACTGGATCACGTTGTACTTTCCGCGCGTGTCCGACGGCATCAGCTTGCCGGTCTTCTCCGCGAGATACATCAGGATCGCGCCCGACTCGAAAATTGAAATCGGCTTTCCGCCGGGACCGTCGCGATCGGTCATCGCGGGCATGCGATTGTTCGGGCTGATTTCCAGGAACTCGGGCTTGAACTGATCGCCTGCGCCGATATTGACCGGGATCACGTTGTACTTGAGGCCGACCTCCTCGAGCATCCAGGTAATTTTGTATCCATTGGGCGTTGGCCAGAAATATAGATCGATCATCCGCGACTCCTTGTCCGATTAGTCGGAAGCGTCCGTTTCATATTGCAACTTTGATCAGTCCCGCGCCCGACGCAACATGAAAATCAGCCAAGGCTCACAAGCCAGCTTGGCATTAGCCTTAAGATGCGGCGGTGGTAACCTTAGAGCATCCGTCAAGTTACGACTGTCGTTTGAGGAGGAACATTCTCATGCGAACGATCCGCTACCTTGCCGCCGACGTTAACGGCCTGAAGATTTCGTATCGCGAAGCGGGTCGGACCGACGCTCCGACCTTGCTCTTGATGCACGGCTTTCCGAGCGCTGGGCACATGTTCCGCGATTTGATTCCGCTTCTCGCGGACAGCTTTCATCTTGTGGCGCCGGACCTGCCGGGCTTTGGTCAGTCGGACCTGCCCCCGCGCGACACGTTCAAATACACCTTCGAGAACCTGGCCGAGACGATCGACCGTTTCACTGAAATCATCGGACTGAAACGTTTCGCGATGTACATTTTCGACTACGGCGCGCCGGTAGGCTTGAGGATTGCTCTAAAGCATCCGGAACGCATATCCGCCATCGTTTCCCAAAACGGCAACGCCTACGAGGAAGGATTGAGCGACGGCTGGAACCCGATCCGGGCATATTGGGAAAATCCATCGCAGACGAACCGCGACGCACTCCGTGGGTTCCTCAAGCCCGAGACAACCGTCCAGCAGTACACTCACGGCGTGTCCGACGCGACCAGGGTTTCGCCCGACGGCTACTCGCTCGATAATTTCTACCTGGCCCGGCCGGGTGCGGATGAGCCGCAGCTCGATCTATTCGGAGACTACAAGACCAACGTCGCACTTTACCCGGCTTTCCAGAAATATTTTCGAGACCACAAGCCGCCACTGCTGGCCGTATGGGGAAAGAACGACCCGTTCTTCCTGCCGGCTGGCGCGGAGGCCTTCACGCGAGATATTCCCGGCGCACTCGTGCGCTTCTTCGATACGGGGCACTTCGCGCTGGAGACGCATGCCGACGAGATCGCGGCGGCGATCCGCGATTTTCTTGGTGGCTGATTTCGCAACCGGCGCGCCCACACCTCACTGGGTGCAGGGGTCACCCCTGCCGAAGGAGGTGTGGAACCCACCGCGGGTTCCACATTTAATTTGGCACGCTGTCGGCGTCGCCTTTGCGCACGCCCATCAGGTAGGCCTGGATAAACTCGTCGATCGCGCCGTCGAGCACCGCGCTCGTGTTGCCGACTTCGACGCCGGTGCGATGGTCTTTGACCATCTGGTACGGCTGCAGCACGTACGATCGAATCTGGCTGCCCCACGCGATTTCTTTTTTGTCCTTGCTGAACTTCTCGAGCTCTTCTTTTTTCTTGCGCTGCTCGAGCTCGAACAGCCGCGCGCGCAATATCTTCATCGCCATCGCGCGATTCTTATGCTGCGAGCGTTCGTTCTGGCAGGTGACGACGATATTGGTCGGCAGATGCGTAAAGCGCACGGCGGAGTCAGTTTTGTTGACGTGCTGGCCGCCCGCACCCGACGCGCGAAACGTATCGATCCGCAAATCCGCGGGATTGATCACTATCTCGATCGTGTCGTCAACCTCCGGGAAAACAAAGACCGACGCAAACGACGTATGCCGCCGCGCGTTCGAGTCGTACGGCGAGATTCGCACCAGCCGATGGATTCCCGCCTCGGCCCGCAAATATCCGTACGCGAAATCTCCTTCGACCGTAACCGTCGCGCTCTTGATTCCCGCGCCGTCGCCGGGTTGCAAGTCCGCAATCTCAGTCTTGAAGCCGCGCCGCTCGGCCCATCGCAGATAAAGCCGCAGCAGCATCTCGGCCCAGTCCTGCGCCTCCTGCCCGCCGGCGCCCGGATGTATTGAAAGGATCGCGCCGAGGCGATCATACTCGCCGCTGAGCATCAGCCGCAGTTCCTGGCGCTCGAGCTCAGTGCGCGACGCGTCCAGCGCCGAGGCGGTCTCGCGCGCCGCTTCGGAATCCTCGCCGTTTTCCTCTTCGGCCATCTGCAGGAACACGCGCGCCTCGTCGAGCTTGTCGCGCAGCATCTTGTAGCCACTGAGCTGGGCGCGAATCTGTTCCTGCTCCTTGAGCGCCACCTGCGCGGTCTCCTGTCGGTCCCAGAAGTCGGGCTTGGCGGATTGTTCGACGAGTTGGTTCTGGCGGGCGGTCAGTGCGGGGACGTCAAAGACGCCTCCCGAGCTTTTCGGCGCGGTCGTCGAACTCGGAAAGCTGCTGTCTCATGTCGCTGAGCATCGGAAGTCCCACCTCACGCCGGCGTTTCGCCGACGCCATATTATGTCACGAAGCCGCGCGCTGATTAATGGGGTCGGCCGTTGGCTGCGACTGATCGCTTGCGTGCAGGCGCGACTTCGAGCGTTGCCGGTTGCGGCCATCGCCATGCGACGATCAATCCGATCAGCGTCAGCACGAAACAAATCTCGGCGAACAAATCGCCCACGACTGTGTAAAGCGTCCGCACCGGACGCCACGATACGTCCACTATTGTCGTGCCGCGCTTGAATAGCGGCGTGCGATTCGTGATTTGTCCCGACGGCTCGATAAGCGCCGTGAACCCGGTGTTCGCCACCCGCACCATCGGGATTTTGGTCTCGACCGAGCGCAGCGCCGCCATCGCGAGCACCTGGTATGGCGCCGAACTCTCGCCGTACCACGCGTCGTTGGTGATATTCACGAGCACGTCGGCGCCCTCATTTGCCTCGCGCCGCGTAAGGTCCGGGAAAATACTTTCGTAGCAGATTAATATTCCGAGCTTCGCGCCTTTGAAATCGAACAGTGTCTGCTCGCTGCCCGGAATCAAATCGCCGAAGCCCTCGACGACCCGGTTGACGAAGTAGCCGAGAATCGCGCGCGCGGGAACGTACTCGCCGAACGGCACCAGCTCGATCTTGTCGTAGTGCGCGTCCACTTCGCCCTGGCCGTTGGCCGAGATAAGGTACGCGCGATTGTAAAATCCCAGGCGGCCGTCAGCGCGCGCCAGCGCCGGTGCGCCGAACAATATCGCTGCGCGTTGGTCCTTGGCGAGCGTCAGCAGCGCGGTGCGATACTCGGCGTCGCTCGCGAGTTCCACGGGATATTGATCGTCGGGCTGGAACAGGAACGCCGCTGCCGCCTCGGGCCAGACAACCAAATCGACGCCGTGCTTAGCCGCGTCCGCGGTTTCCTCCTGGTAGATTTTGTAACTGTCCGGCAGAAACTTTGGATCCCACTTTAGCGATTGCGGGATATTTCCCTGCACCATCGCGACCTTGAAGCTTCCCACACTCGGCGCGTTTTTCAGATTGTTGATTCGCCACGCGCCAAACGCGACCAGCACGATCATCATCGCGGTCAACGTGCTCAGGCTGATGGTCTGCAGGCGATAGCCGCCGCGGCGGAAAATCACGACGTAAACCACCGCGTTGAAAAAAACGATCAGCGCCGAAATGCCGTAAACGCCGGTGAATTCGGCGAACTGGATCAGTTCCAGATTGTGATAGGCGGTGTAGCCAAGCAGGTTCCACGGGAACGCGACCGGAACGTAAGTGCGAAACCATTCGACCGCCGTCCACGCCACCGGCATCGTGACGACGGTTGGAATCCGCGTCCGCCGCGCGACGAATTCGCCCGCCCAGATTGCGACCGCGGTGTTGACCGCGACGATTCCCGCCAACGCCAGCATCGGGAAAATCGCGTATCTCATTCGCACGTCGGCGAAGTCGTGCAGCGGAATCGGGATCCAATAGAGCTGCACGAGGTACGAGGCGAAGCCTTGCAGATACGCCCAGCCGAATACGCGCCGCATGCTTTCGCCTTCGATCAGGTAAAACAGCGGCACCAGCGCGACCCACGCCAGCAAGCCGGAATCGAACTTCGGAAATGC
>PMOH01000293.1:7445-11411 GCA_003161515.1 Deltaproteobacteria bacterium | reverse complement strand
CCGATCGCGCGCAAGTGCGAAAATTTCCACTCACCGTTGAGCTTGACGTAATCGTCTTCGTAGCGCGCGCCGAGCCACATCGCGCGATTTCCGCTGCGCATCGTGAACGGTCCGATGAAGTACCAGATGCCGGTGGCGCGATCGCCATCGACCTCGATGATCGGATTCATGACGTTATGCTGGGAGAAGCTGATCCGTTCCTGGAACCCCTGAAACAGTTTACGAATCGCGTCATGCCCCTGATGCACGCCGACGCCCGCGCCTTCCCAGATACCGTCTGGCGCGAACAGCGCGGTGATTTTCGCCGGATTGTGATCCTCGTCGCAAATAGCGCAGTAGCGGGCCTTGAGCTTCTTGATCGCCTCGATGTCTTCGAGCACCGCGATCCGCTTTTCGAGGTCGTCGATACTCATCCCGGCTGTTTGTCCGTCGTCGGCAGATTCACAAACACCGCGGCGGTGACGACCGTCGTCCAGAGACCGTCGCGATCGCCGATCGCCGACTGCGTGATGTTCCGCGTCTGCACGATTTTATCCGACAGCTTCCACACGTCCTTGCGTTCGTCGTAACTGACATTGGGATCGAAGTCCACGCCGAGCGCCGTCGCGAGCATCGTCGCGGCGAGGTCCTCGGCGTAGTCACCGGCCTTCTCGTCGGTCTGCCCGAAGCTCTTATGCTCCGAAAGGTAGCCGTACTGATCCTTGTCGGCGGGAATCGCAAGCCCGACCGAGGTCGCCATCAGGCGATGCGGCTCGTCGGTCGAGTTGTCATACATCACCGTGTAAACGATCTGGCCGGGAGTAAGGGTCTTCAGCCCGTCCTGGATCGAGATGACTTTGCATCCGGGCGGGAAAATCGAACTGACGCGAACCAGATTGAACTCCGCGATCCGCGCGTCGCGCAGTGCGAGCTCGAACGAAGTGAGTTTCTCGCGATGCCTGCCGACGCCCTTGGTCAGAAAAATAGCTTTGCCTGTTGGCCCCATCTAATTTTGTTCCTCGAATTCGATTTCGTCATTTACAGAGAGCAAGTGCAAGAGTTTTGCGAGATTACACGCCGATGATCGGTTCGTGAACGATACGTTCAGTCCAGACCGTTGCGCGCGACGAAGATTGCCCAACCGCAGTAGCGGCGATCGAGTATATCGAGTCGCATCCCCGCCGGGTCGGTCAGCTTGGCCACATCCGGATGCCCGGGATTCTCCAATGCCCAATCCATTCCTGCCTGCCAATGCAATGAGTGGTATCGATCCCAGTCGTCGACCGAGCCTTCGATTAGGCCACGCAGCGGCAACCCGCGCGCGCGCATCGTCTCGACGGTCGTCAAGAGCGACCGTTCCGGGTAGTCGAGGTCCGCGCGGCCGCCGCGCGGTATTTCAGGAGGATAAGGAAGCTCCTTCGCGAATACCTCGCCGAGCGCGATTGCGCCGCCGCGTTTCGCCGCGTGGCTCATCCAATCGAGCGCCGGCTCGAAGCCGTCGAGCGCGAAGGCCGCGCCGATGCACATCACGACGTCGAAGCTTGCGGGCTCCGGATGAAACTCGAGCGCCGGTCCTTCCACGATTTGGATGCGTGATTCGAGATTTTCCGCCGCTGCGAGGCGGCGCGCCTCGGCCGCGAAAGTTGGGTAGATCTCAAGACCTGTTATGTGAATGTCGAACCGGCTCGCAAGTTGGCGCAGCAACCATCCTTTGCCGCTTCCGACGTCGAGGATGCGCATTCCGTCGCGAATACCGCAGTAACGCATCGCTAAATCCAGCTTCTCTTCGGAGATCGGATTCTGGATCGTGTGATAACGCTCGATCGTTGCGTGGAATTCAAAAATGTTCAATTTCGTAGCTCCCATTGGTCTCGGAGTTGATTTCGGCCGCACCGAAACTTCGCGCAGATGCGAGGCGTCTCCACGGCGCACAACAATGCACGGCGAAACGCTCTGCCGGATCTGTGATGACGCGAATTGCTTAGCGGCAGCGAGACGGCAGGTGCGTTTCGCGGATTTCGGGCGCAAGCTTTTTACTCGTTGTGATCATGAAACGCACCTCCTTTGGAAAGGTCAGGCGAGGGTAGCTAAAATCTGTTGGGGTTACAATCTGTGCAGTTCGCGTTAGGATTGTTGCTCAGAGAAAATTCAGCGAGGTGGCGTCGTGATCGAGACCAGTCCATTCGGAAAAACCGGGCATCAGAGCACGCGGGTCCTTTTTGGTGCCGCCGCGCTGGGCGGGATGAAGCAGGATAAGGCTGATGGCGTGCTCGAGGTGCTGCTTGAATACGGCGTCAATCATATCGATACGGCGGCGTCGTATGGCGAGTCGGAATTGCGAATCGGGCCGTGGATGCGCGAGCATCGCCAGCGATTTTTTCTCGCCAGCAAGACCGGTGACCGTACCTATCAAGGCGCTCGCGACAGTCTCCATCGCTCGCTGGAACGGTTGCGCGTCGATCAACTCGATCTGATCCAGATGCACAATCTCGTCGCCGAAAATGAATGGGCGACTGCGCTGGGAGCGGGCGGCGCGCTCGAGGCTCTGGTCGAAGCGCGCGCGAACGGGCTGGTGCGGTTTATCGGCATCACCGGTCACGGCTCGCAGGTCGCCGCGATGCATCGCAGAAGCCTCGAGCGGTTCGCATTCGACTCGGTGCTGTTCCCGTACAATTTCACGATGCTGAATATCGATCAGTATGCAGCCGACGCCGAGGCGCTGCTGAAAGTTTGCCGCGAGCGCACTGTTGCGACGCAGACGATCAAGTCGGTCGCGCGACGGCGATGGCAAAATGGCGACGGCCGGAAATTCAGCTGGTATGAGCCGCTCCGCGATCGCGACGCAATCCGCCGCGGTGTCCATTTCGTGCTGAGCCGGCCGGGACTGTTCCTGAACACGTCGAGCGACGCGACCCTGCTGCGCGACATCCTCGATGCCGCGAGTATGAAAGCAACTCTGCCGGCGCGCGCAGAGATGGAAGCCGACGTCGAGCGCTATGCAATGGAACCGCTGTTCATCCCAGGCATTTCCGACACGATCTAACGATTTACCTCTCCCGCGGCTTGCGACTCGGCCGCAAGCCGCAAACCGGGAGAGGTCGTACGACGACATTCATGTCGGCGGACGGGTGAGGGCGCTGGCATTCAGAAGGATGCAAGCGCCCTCACCCGCGCCGGAGGCGCGTCCTCTCCCGAAGGGAGAGGTATAGGAGACTAGACCACTTTGCGGAAGGCCAAGGCTGGCGGGAGTCTTACTGCTTCTAAAATCGGGACTATGCCGCTGACAATGCTTACAGCTAGCGCCGCAATTAATGCGTTAAGTGTTTGCGCGGGAGTTACCCAAAGGGCGCCGTTGCCACCTAGTGCGGCGCCTAGCGTGATACCGCCGGAGAACATCCATAGGGCAGCGCCGGCTCCTATGAGTCCACCCAGGAGACCTATCGTGGCGCATTCGCCGAATAGCAGTATGGCTACTGCGCCGCGGCTGAAGCCTAGCGCGCGCATCACGGCTACGTCACTGATTTGTTCGCGCACCATCATGACCGTGGAGTTAGCTGCTATCAGTAGGACTGTCAGCAAGACTACCAGGCATAGCGCGAAGACTATCGCCCTGATGTTGCCGATTGCTGAAAGGCCGGACGATAGCGCGTCGCTTTCAGTCATCGTGCGCGTTTCGGCGTCGGAGTTCGCGAAGTGATCGTCGATCTGCTTGGCGAGCGTGGCCAAGGTGTCGTTGCTGGTGGCGCGCACGATTATGTTCCACGCTATGTCTTCATCGGGCAGGCCGTGCGCCTTACGCGCCGCCATCATGTAGTCGCGACGCATTAGAAACGTGTTGGGATAGCGCTTGGAGGAAATCTTGCCAATGATGATGAAGGTCATCTCCATGTGATCGGCGTCGGTGCTGCGCAGCGTGACCGTGTCGCCGATTTTCCAGCCGTGCTTGCGCATCAGGACGTCGCCGACGATTGCGCCGCGCTTTTCTTT
>PMOH01000293.1:0-7369 GCA_003161515.1 Deltaproteobacteria bacterium | reverse complement strand
CCCGGCATTTTGTTGATGTCGTCGCAGTAGCGCGCGGGCAAATCCTCCCACGGCGCGGTCTTGTTGTTGATGATGAGGCGTAGCGTTCCCGTCGCATCTTTGACCACGCGATCCATCGAAGCCGGCACCGAGACCAGCACTGTGTAGATGAAGGTGGCGAGCGCGATAGTGAGGATCGTCAGAATCGTGCGGCGCAAGTTCCGCCGCATGTTGCGCTCGATCAATTTGATCCAGTTGAACATGACGTCCTCAACTCAGACAGAGCGCAGCGATTCGACCAGTCGAATGCGCGAGGCGCGCCACGCCGGCAAAAATCCCCCGAGCGCGCCGATTAGAATTGCGGCCACCAGTCCCGACACGAACGCACCCAGCGTCAGCCGAAATCTGAAGATGAATTCGCCGACGTTCATCAGCTGGCTGTTAAGCCCGGTCGAATACGCGACCAGCACCCCGAGAATCTCGCCGAGCACGCCGCCGGCGAGCGCGAGCACGATGCTTTCGATGACGAAGCTCACAAGCACGTTGAAGCGGCTGAAACCCAGCACTCGCAGCACGCCGATTTCGCTGGTGCGTCGCGCGACCGCGGAATACATCGTGTTCATCGCGCCGAACACCGAGCCGATCGCGAGAATCAGCGCGACGATCAGGCCGAGCGCGCGCAACTGATCGATGAAGCCGGTCTGCTTGGCGTAAAACTCCTGCTCCGACATGGCGTCGAGCTTGACCCGCGAATCGGTCGTCAGCGATTTGGCGAAGTCGTCATGGGTGCCGGGCTTGAGCACGACGTGCAGCACCGCGAAGCCGTTGGCGAAGTGAACGTCCTGGGTCAGGATGCCGAGATCGGTCAGGACTTCAGACTCGCGCGCGCTGTCCTGATCGGAAAAGATGCCGACGATTTTGAAAGTGCGCGGTCCGAATTTGAAATCGCTGCCAACCGCGAGGTTGGGGAACCGCGCGGCGAGCTTGCGGCCGACCACCATCTCGGATGTGCCGCGCGCCGGCCAGCGTCCAGCTACCAGGCGCATTCCGCCGTGAACCTGGTACGCGATTGGATAGACGCCGCGCAGCATCGTGAAGAGCGATTGCGACGGCGGGGCGCTGGGGTTCGCGTTGAAGCCGGTGATCATTTCCGGCGAGATGAGCGCCTGGCCGTCGGCAGTGGTCGCGATTTGCGGGCGGCTTTTGACGATCTCGTATTGCTCGTGCGAAATGAAACTGGAGCCCTCGTCGGTGGTGCCGCGGCTGAGCACGATCCAGTTGTCGGGGAGCGCGTTTTGCATCACGGTCGCGCGAAGGCCGGCGACAAATCCCGACAGGATGAAGAGCAGCATCACGACCAGCGCGACGACCGACGCCGTCATCGCGGCAGTGGCGCGTCGAACCATCAGGCTGCGCAAGTTGTAGCGAATCGGGATCACTTTAGCCTCCCGGGAAAATCGTGCCGGGTAGAAAGGACGTTCGCGCAAGCTGGAAAGGGATGGATTCTAGACTGTCGGCGCGTGCGATCCTAGGGCTGCCGGTGCAGTTTGGAAACTGCACGTTCATCTCACGATTTCTTTTGGCGAGCGAGCGCTCTCCTCAACCTGACCTGTTGAAAAATCGCTCCTATGACCGCTGGAGCTAACACTGCTGCAGTAATGAATATCCGAACTCTGATCGGGATCGTCGACATGACTCTCGGTCCCGCCAACACGTATGCGAACCCGTAACTACCAATGGCCGCCAATGACAGTCCGAAGATCATGCGGGAAACAGTGGCGGGTTTCTTTGGCGGCGAAAACCAGTCTCTCATCATGGCTGGTGTACCGTTTCAACCATAGCCGATCCGAGACGCCAGCAGCCATCGCGGCCGCATACCGCCAGCTGGGAAAGGGATGGATTCTAGACTGTCGGCGCGTGGGATCCTGGAGGGCGTTGCGCGCGAGGGCGCTGTCCTGATTTTTCGGTCGATTTGTCCTGAGTTGAATCGCGAGTGTTCGAATTCGGCCTCTATACAAGATCAAGGACACGGCGACGACAATTTCGTGCAAGAGGCCACGCCAGACAGGCCGGTGTAGTCCCAATATTGGCCGCTCAAAGTCTTGGAACCCACTTTACCTAGAAAGGAGCTCGGGAAATTGACTTCCGTGCACTCGAAGTTGCTCGACTTTGCATCAAACTTCGGCGACTTTTTCGAACCCGCGGCAACGCAGGTACATCCTTCGTGTCCGTCAAATCCGGCGACAGACATATCGAAGTCGGAAGAGAGGCCGTAGTGCCCGAACTCTATGCAGAGTGTGGAGTCGTCTAAAGGGTCCGAAAATGCGAACTTACACTCCCAAGAAGTACCGACCAGCTTGCTATCGCAGTCTGCAGTCGCCAATCCCTCAAGCGGACCTGCCAGCAGACACACCGCAAGCGCCAGGCACATTAGCCGGATCATCGTGGTTTCCTCCCCTGTCGAATCCCCCGAATCGCGTCATACACTAACGACGCGCCGCGCCAGTATCAATCTCCAGCCCCGCGCCTGAACTAAGCGAAGTCTTCCAAATAGACTAATTTTCAGCGGCTCGCGTCGAGACGACGGCCTTGGCGGTGTCGCCCTTCCGATACTAAGCTTCGGAAATAAATCGGAGGCGAAGCGATGGCCAGCGAGAAAATTTCGGAGGCGCAGCGGATTCGCGCGAGTCTTAAGCATCCGGTGATCGATGCCGATGGGCATTGGCTGGAGTTCGGGCCGATCATCATCGAGCAGTTGGAAAAATTCGGCGGCCAGCGTGCGGTCGAAGGATTTCGCGCGTTCAACGGCAGAATCGCGAAGCGGCTGACCGCTTCAGAAGAAGAACGCAAGCGCAGGCGGCGAGCGCAGGAAGCGTTCTGGGCGCTGCCGACCAGGAACACGCGCGATCGCGCGACCGAGATTCTGCCGCGGTTGCTCTACCAACGGCTCGACGAATTCGGCATGGATTTCACCGTGCTCTATCCGACCGCCGGGCTCGGTATTCCGTTTCATCCTGATGACGGAACACGGCGCGCGACATGCCGCGCGTTCAATCGGTTCATCGCGGAATTTTTCGGGGAATTTTCCGACCGCATGACGCCAGCCGCCGTGATCCCGATGCATACGCCGGACGAGGCGTGCGCGGAACTCGAGTACGTGGTGAAGGAACTCGGGCTCAAGGTCGTGATGATGGCGAGCATGGTGCGGCGGCAGATACGGTCGTCATCGGACGCGGAGCGACCCACGACCTGGTTCGACATGCTCGGACTCGACAGCGAGTACAACTACGATCAGGTGTGGGCGAAATGTATCGAGCTGGGGATTTCGCCGACTTTTCATTCGGGATCGCGCGGGGTCGGGCTGCGCAATTCGCCGACCAATTTTGTTTACAACCATATCGGGCATTTCGCCGCCGCGAGCGAGGCGGTATGCAAGGCGATTTTCCTTGGCGGCGTCACGCGCCGCTTTCCGCAGCTCAAGATGGGGTTTCTCGAAGGCGGAGTCGGATGGGCGTGCGCGCTTTACTGCGATCTGATCGGACATTGGAAGAAGCGCAATCGCGAGGCGCTCGAGGATACGAATCCGGCCAACCTGAATCGCGAGATGCTCACGCAACTGATTCGCGAGTACGGCGGAAAGTGGGTCGAAGGCAAGCTTGAGCAGCAGGCTGGCACCCCCAACGTCGCGACGATTCTCGAGCGCGACCAAAGCGGCGCGACCGGCGGCCTCCGCGAGCTGGACGATTTCGCCGCGTGCAAGATCAATCGAGCCGAAGACATCCGCGATCTGTTCGTCGATAACTTCTATTTCGGATGCGAAGCCGACGACCCGATCAACGCCTACGCATTCAACCGCAAGGCCAATCCGTTCGGCGCGAAGCTGAACGTGCTGTTCGGCTCGGACATCGGGCATTTCGACGTGCCGGATATGAAGGAGGTCGTGCCGGAAGCGTACGAGCTGGTCGAGGACGAGCTGATCACGGCGGACGACTTCCGCGATTTCATGTTCGTCAACCCGGTCCGCTTCTGGGGCGAGGCGAACCCGAACTTTTTCAAAGGCACGCGGGTCGAAAAGGAAGCGGCGGCGCTGCTCGCAAAACTCCCGGGCGCTTCAGGTTCTTAGGGTTTCAGATTTTCAGCGAACGCGCGGCGGGCGGCGTTGATGAAAGCGTGCACCCGAGCCGGATCTTTTTTTCCGCGAAGCCCGGGAACGTCGGTGTGCGTGAACGAATCGACGCCCCATGGCTTGACCGTGGCGATCGCGTCGGCGACGTTCTCGGCGGATAGTCCGCCCGCGAGGATCACCGGGACGCGCGAGCGCTCGACGACGGTGCGGCTGATAGACCAGTCGTGAGTCTCGCCGGTCGCGCCGGCATATGGCGGGCCCTTCGCGCCGGAATCCAGCATCAGGTAATCGAGGCAGTCCTGATGCGCGTCCGCCTCGGTGAGAGTTTCGCCGGCGCGCACGGCGATCGCACGCAGGAGCATGACCGGCGCGATCCGCTTGCGAATCCAGGCGCAGTCTTCGGGCTCGATCTCGCGCGCGACGACGTGCAGGACGTCGGGGCGTACTGCGTCAACCATCGCGCAAATCTCGTCGCGATCATCGGACAGAGACAGCGCGACACCGCGCGAGCGCGGGCGAACCGCGGACAGAATTTTGCGCGCCAGGTCGGCGTCGATCGCTTCGGCGACGACGCCGGGCTCGGCAATGACCAGGCCAATCAGCTCGGCGCCGGCGTCGGCAGTCGCGACCGCGTCGACGACCGACGTCATGCTGTAGATTTGAACTGCCATTGGCGTGATTATCCGCGGCCGCCGCGCAGCAGTTTGCCAGGCGTCGCGCCGGTGCATCGACCGTCGTCCCAGGTCATCTCGCCGTTGACGACGATCGCGCGATAGCCGCGCGCGTGCTGCACGCGACGCCATTCGCCGCCGGGAAAGTCGTGCGCGATGTCGCCGATCCAATCCGGCTCGACGCCGAGGCGATTGAGATCGTAAACGACGACGTCTGCCGCCAGTCCTTCGCGCAGAACGCCGCGGTCGCGGAAGCCGGCTGCGTGCGCGGGCAGCGCGGAGAGGCGATAGTGCGCCTCCTCGAGCGTGATTCGTTGTTCGTCGCGAACCAGCCAGCCGAGGAAGTCAGTCGTGTACGCGCCGCCGGTGAAGAACTTGGTGTGTGCGCCGCCGTCGGACACGCCGGGAATCGTGTAGGGCGAATCGTTGATCATCTCGGCGTAGAACTCGGCATTGAAGCCGCGATTGGGACCGAGGAACTCGACCTTGAGACCGCCGGCGATCGACAGATCGAGCATCGTGTCGATCTCGTGCTTGTTTTGTTCGGCGGCGATTTGGCCGATTGATTTGCCGACGTACTTTTCCAGCTCGGGCTTGTCGTTCACCCACGACACGATCAGATGACGAATGGGACCCCCGACGCCTTTCTGGATCACTTCGAGCTTTTTATTCGCCTCGTCGTGCTCGCGCTTAATCGCCTCGCGCAGAGCGGGATCCTTCATCTTCGCGATTTTTTCTTCGTTGCTGCCAGTCGTGACGGTACGCCACGCGGGACTCGCGTCGTAAAGATTCCAATGCTCGAGCGTGAAGGCGAAGCCGGTGCGGAGCGTTGCGGTCTGACCGAAGATCGGCAGGCCTTTCTCGCGGCATCGCTTGAGCCATGCGAGGCTGCGCTGATGGACCTTGGGATCGTGGCGCGCGGGCGCGATCGCGTTGTGCAGAATCGGGCGATTCGCCTCCGCGGCAAGGCGTTCGAGGAATGCGAGATCATCCTTGATGTGGCCGGTCGCCTGCGTGATCTGGATGAAGCCTTCGTCGCGATCGCGCAGTACGCGCGCGAGGTTCAGGATGTCCTCATCGCACATCGTGTCGGTCACCATCGGCGATCCGTCGAAGTCGGCCTGCGTGGAATCGGGACCGAGCCGCTGCACCGAGAAGCCGCCGAGGCCGGCGTCCATTCCTTCGGCGAGCAGCGCGCGCATCTCGGCGCGTTCGTCGTCGGTCGCGGCGCGAGTCTTTGCGGCCTCGAGGCCCATCACGTAGGTCAACAGCGACGAGGTCGGCAGATACTGGATCACGTTGACGCCCTTCGCGGTGCGATCGAGCGAATCGAGGTACTGCGGAATCGTTTCCCAGTCCCACTTCATCCCGACCTTCATCGATTCATACGGAATCGCTTCGGTGCGCGTCATCGTAAGCATCGAGCGCTCGCGAAAATCCGGCTTGACCGGGACGAAGCCGAAGCCGCAATTGCCGAGCACCACCGACGTGACGCCGTGCCATCCCGAGATGGTGCAGTACGGGTCCCATCGAATCTGCGCGTCGTAGTGAGTATGCAAATCGACGAAGCCTGGGGCCACGATCATGCCGTCGGCGTCGATAGTCTTCTTCGCGAAGCCGCGAGCGCGCCCGCCGACCTGCGCGATTTTGCCGTCCTTGATCCAAACGTCGGCGCGGTAACGCGGCACGCGGGTTCCGTCAACTACGGTTCCACCTTTGATGTGAAGATCGATATCGGCCATCGAAAGATCCCTCCTTCGAAGACAAGGTCGGTGAGAGTGAGCGCGACTATTTTCGTCTTACAGCATCGCGGATCGATTTGGCAAACGAGATTGAACGATCGGTACGTTGGAGTGCCAAGCGCTTTGAAATCACGAATTGTGATTTCAAGTTGGAGGGTGCCCGTTCGCGGCAATGCGTTGTCTCTCGGAAACCTAACCCCTAAGCCTTCCCTGGAGGGAAGTGGGACAATCGCGTATCGGAGCTCAGATGGTGCGGCGGTAGGTTACGTAGTTGGCGCAGACTTTGGCGCCTAGTTTTTCTGCGGTGCGGCGCGACGGCCAGTTGTCGTCGAGTACGAGTGTGTAGCTTAGATATTTCGAGCCTCTGCGGATCAGTTCAAGGTACGAGTAGGACGCCATCGCGAGGTTGACGCCGCGGCCGCGTGCTTCTTCTAGTACGCCGATGCCCAGGAAGTTTAGCTTTTCGTGATCGCCCAGCTTGCGGCCGGGCTTGAGAATTGCGCCCTCCGGATTCGACGGCGTAACCATCAGGGCGCCGACCGGCTGGCCGTCCCGATACGCGAGCACCGAAGTCTCGAGCGCGCCCGACATCGCGAAGAAGTCGAACAGGAAGACCAGTTCGTCGGTGGTGAACGGGGTCGCGCCCCAGTGACGTGCGAATGCGGTGTTCCAGGTGTGCTCGAAATCGCGGATTCGGCGCGCGGAGGGAATATCCTTCAGCGCGACGATTTGAAAACCGGCGCGGCGGCAAGCTTCCAATGCACTTTCGTAACGCGCGACCAGATCCGGCGTCACCTCGATCTTATAGTCAACCCATCCGCGCTCGGTTTCGAAGCCGGCATCTTTCAGCA
>PMOH01000479.1 GCA_003161515.1 Deltaproteobacteria bacterium | reverse complement strand
CTAATCAGATGCAGGCGACCCTCAGAGCCTTCGAATTGCTTCAGCGACGATTTTTCCATGTCCTTTCGTCCGGCAAACTGCCATCGTTTCTTTGTTTGGGCCAACATAAAGGGCTGAACCTTCTTTAAACGTCGTAAAACTGCTCATTCATCGTTGTGCAGCTTCATACCCTATAATGCGCGCATTTGCCACGCCCATGCAAACGGCAGCGAATGCCGGTTTTCAAGGGATTCAGGACCGGACTATTTCCGACAGGAACCAGGTTCGGCGCTCGGTTTCGTCGATCCAGTTCTCGATCAGGCTCGCGGTGGCGACATCGTCGTGCTGATCGCAGAGCTTGTGGGTGGAACGCAACTCGCGGGTGAGCGTTTTATTGTCGTCACGAAGCTCGGCCAGCATGTCGAGCGGCGGGACGGATTCCGCGTTGTTGTCCTTCAACCGTTGATGCTCGGCGATGTCGCGGATGGAATGGATCGTAGTGCCGCCGATCTTGCGCGCCCGCTCGGCGATATCGTCGGTCATGGCGAAGATCTGCTGCGACTGTTCGTCAAGCAGCAGGTGATAGTCGCGGAAGTGTTTGCCGCTCATGTGCCAGTGGAAGTTTTTGGTCTTGANNGCTCGAGTCGCGGAATTGCTCTTCATAGTTCTGTCCTCCGTCGGTTATCTCATGAGTTCTGGAACGGTGAGCTCTGAATCTGATCATAGAAGTTGCTGCGCTTGTAGTTGCGAATGAAATGCGAGCAGATATCCTCGTTGCAGGTGCCCTCGGTTGTCCGGGTCTTGTGCTCGAAACCACCGAGAAAGGCCTTTGCAATATCCTGTTTGAAGTTGATGCGAGGGTATTGATCAACGATCTTCTTTCTCAAATCTTCCGGAAAGTGTTCGTAGCCGATACCCAGCACATCGAGTCCGACACCGTTGTACAGAAGCTCCACCTCGAGTGGTTTGTACGCTGCGATGCCGGGAGTGGTGTGTAGGGAGATTGCGTCCCAGGCCACTTGAATCCGGGCAGGCGGAACGTCGTGGTGCTCAAGGAATTGGCGGACGGCGTTGGCGCTGTCCACCTCGAACCGGTCATCATCGCTGCTGAACTTCTTCAGCAGACCGAAATCGTGAAACGACGCGCAGATGAACAGCAGCTCGGCATCGAACCGCTCTCCTGCCTGCCGTCCCAGCTCACTGGCCCAGAAGAAGACACGATGAGAGTGGTTGAAGAGCAGCGGCGTGCTGAACTCGTGGAGGAGCCCGGTTGCTTCCCGAGTCAGCTGAGTGTCGGGAACTCCGGATTGTACGTTCTGGAACTTTGATGCCGGCGTGGGAACAGGCAAAACGATCTTCGGCCGCCGGAAAGTAGGTCGCGCATCCGCTGTCGGTGACGAGGATGTGCGCAACGAGTTGCTGTTTCGAATGGTCGAATCGGTAACGCTCATCGTAGTCCTCTCCTTTTGACTGGAATGTTCAGCGCTGCATCCGGCGCTTTGCCACTGCTCTCGAAACCTGCTCGCCATAATCCGGATCGGCTTTGCGGAAGTTTGCGACCGAGCGTTCGATGATGTCTTCGCGGCTGACTTGCGCGAGGCTGCCCGCGATGTTCGCGATCAATCGTTGCTTTTCCTCGTCGGTCATCAGGCGGTAGAGGTCTCCGGCCTGAACGAAGTCGTTGTCGTCACGGTGATGCACGGGCGCATGATTTCCGGTGAGCCCGCTGACGTCGATCGGCGCCCATAGCGGCTCGCCGGTTTGTTTGGGACCGCCGAAGCTGTTGGGCTCGTAGTTCTTCTCGCGTCCATGGTTGCTGTCGAAGCGCATGGCTCCGTCGCGGCCGTAGTTATCGACTTCAGCGGCATGGGGGCGATTGACCGGCAAATGCGCGTGGTTTGCGCCGAGCCGGTAGCGATGCGTATCGCCGTAGCTGAACAGGCGGCCTTGCAACATCTTGTCGGGGGAGGGACCGATGCCCGGCACGAAGTGCGCCGGATTGAAGGCCGCCTGTTCAACTTCGGCGAAATAATTTTCGGGATTGCGATTCAACACAATCCTGCCGACCGTCATCAGCGGGTAGTCGCGATGCGACCAGACCTTGGTCACGTCGAACGGATTGAAGCGGTAGTTGGCCGCGTCGGCCGCCGGCATAATCTGCATTTTGAGCGTCCACGACGGATACTCTGCGCGGTCGATTGCGCGCAGCAGATCGCGTTGATGGTAGTCCGCGTCGTGGCCGGCGATACGAGCGGCCTCGTCGGCGACCAGATTCCTGACGCCCTGGTCATTCTTGAAATGATACTTAACCCAGAACGCTTCGCCGCGCGCGTTGACCCATTGGAAAGTATGCGATCCGAAGCCGTCCATGGTGCGAAAGCTGGCCGGGACGCCGCGATCGCTGAACAGAATCGTGAACTGATGTGTGGCCTCGGGGCTCAGCGAGAAAAAATCCCAGATGTTGTCGGGCTCCTGGATGTTGGTGTACGGGTCGCGCTTCTGCGAGTGAATGAAGTCGGGAAATTTCAGCGGATCGCGGATGAAGAAGACCGGCGTATTGTTGCCGACCAGGTCGTAGTTGCCGTCCTCAGTGTAGAACTTGATCGCAAATCCGCGCGGGTCGCGCACAGTGTCAGCCGAGCCTCGCTCGCCGGCCACGGTCGAGAAGCGGATGAAAATCTCGGTTCGCTTACCGACCGGGGCGAGAAATCTGGCCCTGGTCCACTGCGTCACATTTGCGAGCACCTCGAAATATCCGAAGGCGCCGGAACCCTTGGCGTGCACAACGCGCTCGGGAATCCGCTCGCGATCGAAATGCGCGAGCTTCTCTATCAGATGATGGTCCTCAATCAAGACTGGTCCGGCCGGGCCTGCGGTGCGTGAATTCTGATTGTCCGTAACCGGAGCACCACTATCCGTTGTCAGAGTCTTCCTGGATTCCATCATTTTTCTCCACGCACGCTTAACGTTCGCTCACTAAGGCGTGAAAACTCATCGCACAAAATCGGCCAGGCGGCGGGGAATTCGAACCCTGGTCGAACTCCGCCGCCCTCCTGCCCAACAAATCACCAAATCACGACCGGCTGCAGCGCTTGATCGACCTGGTTCTGCGAGACCTGCTCGCCATCCTTCATGCGTTGAACGAGCTGATCGATTTGGTAGCTCTTCTGCCCGAAGGCCACGTTGTTCTTGTTTCCGGTGCGGGCTTCGCGCTGTGCCGCCTCGGAAGCATTCTCCAGATCGGCAATCGTCTGGGTATTCGGCTGAGCGGTGGCATAGCTTCTCGAAATTCCGACGGATCCGGCGAGAACCGGCGTCGCTAGCGTCAACGCCAGCGTTCCGGCTACAAACATTGTTGAAAGTGCTTTCATTGGACTAGATCTCCTGTTTCAATAACGACCGCTTGTGGGAGCATTTTGTTCCCAACTTTTGATGTCGGCCGTGTGCCAGACAAGGCGTGAAAAGCGACCGCACAATCGGGAGTGGGCAGTTGATCGCGCAGGTGGTACGATTTTTCCAAGGCGGCGGTTCGCCATGAGGTGGGCCGAAATCGCCTAGAGAATTCACATGCAAGTTCAGACGCGGAGCGCACGCCCTGCCCCGGCCAATATCAGCGATCCTGGGCACAGCGTCCGTACTGCACAAAAGGGAATCTTCCGCAAAGAGGGCGAGTACTGGACCGTCGGCTACGGCGGAAAATCCTTCTCGCTGAAGGATACCAAGGGACTCGGCTATCTCGCCCATCTGCTGCGTCATTCCGCGACCGAATTTCATGTGCTCGATTTGGTCGGCGGAATTGCGGGCCAACACGACGACGACGAGACCATCGGATCGACGCACGGCTTGCCGCGCGGAGAAGAGGATCTCGAAAAGGCCGGCATCCATCTCGGCAGCCTGGGTGACGCGGGCGAGATGCTTGACGATCAAGCGAAGGTCGCGTACCGGCGCCGACTGACCGACTTGCACGAAGAACTGGATGAGGCCAAACAGAGCGGGAACGTCGAGCGCGCCGAGGATGCGGAACAGGAGATCGATGCGCTGACGAAAGAACTGTCGCGCGCGGTCGGGCTCGGCGGACGCAATCGCCGTGCGGCGTCGGCATCGGAGCGTGCGCGGCAGAGCGTCACCAAGACGATCAAGGCGGTGCTCGACCGAATCGCGCAGAGCGATTCGGCGCTCGGCGACGTGCTGTCGCGATGTATCAAGACCGGCACTTTCTGCTCCTACCAGACTGATCCCGAACTGCCGATTGCGTGGGAATTCGGCGAAACGAGCGTGGTGCAGGAGCAGCCCCCGGCTTCAGATGCCGGTCCCGCGCCGAAGCGTGTTGATCGTCCGCCGCCGTCGCCGGTGGTGCTGGAGGTCTCACCCTTCTCGCTCGCGGAACGAACCGCTTTTGTGGGACGAGAGGCTGAACGTGGCGCGATTCGTGCGGCGCTCGATCGCGCGCTCGGTGGTCACGGCTCGCTGGTGATGCTTGGCGGTGGAGCAGGCGTGGGCAAGAGCCGCCTCGCGATGGAGATGGCGGAATACGCGTCGCGCGTGGGCTTCAGGTGCATGGTCGGGCACTGCTACGAAAGAGACGAGCCGTTTCCCTATCTGCCGTTTGTCGAGATCATCGAGAGTGCTCTGGCGCAGGCGTCGAGCCTCGAGGATTTCCGTCGGCGGATTGGTGACAGCGCGCCCGAACTGGCGCAGATCGTTCCGAGCCTGCGCCGAGTTTTTCCGGATATTCCGCCACCATTGGATCTGCCGCCCGCGCAAAAGCGCCGCTATCTTTTTCAAAGCATATCGGAGGGGCTGGCGCGCGCGTCCCACACCCGTTCGTACGTGTACATCGTCGAGGATCTGCACTGGGCCGACGAATCGACGCTGAGCCTGTTGATTCACCTGGCCAATCGCGTGGCCCAGCTCCCGATAGTAATCATCGGCACCTATCGCGACGGATACTCGAAACATAATTCGGCGTTGACCAGGACCCTGGAAGAGTTGATTCGGATGGGTAACCGTCCGCTGAAACTTGGCGGTCTGTCAAAGGAATCGATCGCGCAGATGTTGCATTCTCTGAGCAACGCGCAAGTTCCCGAAAGTCTGGTGAGCCTCATTTTCGAAGAAAGCCAGGGGTATCCATTTTTCGTGGAGGAGGTGTACCGGCATCTGGTCGAAGAGGGAAAAGTTTTCGATGCGGCCGGCCAGTTCCGCGCCGACCTCGAGATCGACGAGATCGACGTTCCGGAAAACGTGCGCTTGATCATCGGACGCCGACTCGAGCGCTTCGACGAGAATGAAAAGCGCGTGCTGGCGGCTGCCGCGATGATCGGACGCAACTTCAGCTTCCGCCTGCTGACTGAGGTCAGCCAAATCGACGTTGACGAACTCTTCGCCGTCATCGAGAAGGCGCAGCAGATGGGAATAATCGTTGCCAGCTCGCAGGGACCCGAGAAGCCGTTCACCTTCGCCCACGAACTCGTGCGTCAGACGCTGCTGGCCGGCATGTCGGCGCCGCGCAAACAACAAATGCATGTCGGAGTCGCCGACGCGATCGAGCGGCTCTATCCCCGCTTCATCAACGAGCGCGCGGGAGAGATCACTGACCATCTGCTCAAAGCGGGATCGTTCGCGGACAGCCGGAAACTGGTTCGTTACCTAATCCTTGCCGGCAAGAGTGCACTTGAGGCCGCGGCCTACGAGGAAGCGCGGCGCAGCTTTCGGTCGGCCCTGTCGTATGAAGGCGCGCTTGACCCGAGAGAAAAAGCTGAGTTGTTGGCGAGCCTCGCGATTGGCGAGCTAAGTCTTGAGCATTGGGACGCAGCGGTCACAAGTCTTCGCGAGGTGCTCGAAATTTACACGGGTCTCGGCGACCGCGAGATGATAGGTAGCAGCTTTGCCGAGTTGGCCGATGCCTTCATCTGGGTTGGGCGCTTCCAGGAAGCAACCGAGACTGCGCGTGGCGGACTCGCTTACCTTGGAGCAGGAGTCAGTGCCAATCGGCTACGCCTTCTCTCTGCCCTGGGACAGGCCAGTGCGGCGTCGGCAGGCCGCGAACAGGCTTGTGCGGCACTGCGGGAAGCTCTGGAGATTGCGTCCAAGCTCGGCGATCCAAAGCTTGAAGCCAGGGTGCTTGGCGCCCGCTCAATAGTGAATATGCATTTCTTCCGATTGAAGGAAGTCGCCGCCGATGGACTTCTTAGCGAACAACTGGCTGGAGCGGAAGCGCCTCCGTGGCAGCGCGCCACGCAACTGCGAGTTCTACATCAGGTATTGCTAACACTTGGACGCCTGGACGAGGCTGTCAAAATAGCGGACGTGCTTGAGCCGCTTGCGACCAAGATAGGACAAGGTTATTCCATCGCACTTTGCCTGAGTACCCGAACCTGGCTCGAATTCGTCAGAGAGCCCAACCTGGCCAAGCTGGAAGCCGGCTTCCAGGCAGTGGCGAAGTCCGACGCGAAGGCCAGGTTTCCCTTCTGGGAGGTACTCTCCGAGGTACAACTAAGTGCTTTGGATTTTGTTCGCGGCGACTGGGCGGGCGCTCTATCGCGTGCTCACATCGCCGCGCGTATCGACCCGCAAATGAGCTCAATCCAGGGCTTTGGGGAGGGCGCTCTTTTTCGGCAGATGGCATACTCGGGCGATCGCAACGGCGCATTGGCATTGCTCGAAAAGCATCGCGCGTCGCTGCCTGTGAGCGGCCGGGAAAACATTCGAGGATCGTGGTGGATGCTAACGCTGGTGGTCGAGGGCCTTTTCATGCTCGGAGAGCAAGCGCAAGTGGGACAGCTTTACCCGCTGGTTCGCGAGATGATCGACACCGGAGCAGTAGTGATTTGGCCGATCCCACGCTACACACATACTATTGCGGGTCTCGCCGCGGCTGGGGCACATCAGTGGAAAGCCGCCGAAGATCACTTCGAGGTCGCGAGGCGGCAAGCTGATTTCTTTCCGGATCGTCCCGAACGAGCTGAGATATGCCGCTTCCACGCGATGATGCTTAGAGACCGAGACGACCCGGGAGATCGCAACAAAGCGCAAACGCTGCTCGGCGAGGCGCTCGAGACCTACAGACATATCGGAATGCCTCGTCATATCGAGATGACGCAAACTCTGCTAGGGCAACTCGCATAACCCCAGAAGTCCTAGCCGCTATCCTTATACATAGGTGTCGATCGGAATTAGTTCTCGCTAAAGACCTGGCCGTGGGACTGCAAGCCGGACAGGACTCTTATCCTGTTTAGCAACCGTGCTGCGAGACGGGGGCGCCATGAATTCCGGGCCTACCGGATCGGTCACGCTCTCGCGGACGATGCGATCGATCTCGCCAAGCGCGTCCTGGTCGAGCGTCCATCCCATCACGTCGCGAACCGGATCGAGTTGCCCCGGATCTCGTGCGCCCCATAGCGCGCTATTCACGCCCGGCTGATCGAGCACCCATCTCAGTGCCAGGTGTATGACTCTTTTGCCGTAGTTTTTCTGCGCGAACTCGTCCAGCAGCCTGACAGCCTCAAGGTACTGTCCGAATCGCGGTGGTTGAAATTTTGGATCGGTTCTGCGCAGGTCGTCGCTCTCGAATTTGGTGTCGGGAGTCATCCGGCCGCTGAGCAATCCGCGGCAAATAGCGCCGTAGGCCAGCACCGCGATTCCTTCCCACGCGCAGTGGGATAGGACAGTTTTTTCGATCGCGCGCTCGAAAAGATTATACGGCGGCTGCGCGGTATGCATCGGCGCGATCAGCCCGAATTCGTTCATCTGTTCCGGCGAAAAGTTGCTGACGCCTATCGCGCGAATCTTGCCCTGCTTGTAGAGCGTGGCCATCGCGTCGGCGGTCTCGCTAATCGGAGTCAGCGGATCCGGCCAGTGTACCTGGTAAATGTCGATGACGTCGGTCCTGAGCCTTTTCAGCGAGGCCTCGACCTCCGCGAAGATTCGCGCTCGAGTCGCGTTGCGAAACGGCTCGCCATTGCTCCAATCGAGTCCGACCTTGGTGGCGATGACGACGCGATCTCTCATGCCGGCCAGCGCGAGCGCCTTGCCGACAATCTCTTCGGACCGGCCGAAGCCGTACACCGGCGCGGTGTCGATCAGCGTGATTCCGCGATCGACGGCGGAATGGATCGTGCGGATCGATTTCTGTTCGTCGGTGCCGCCCCACATCCATCCGCCCATCGCCCACGTGCCCAAACCGATGCGCGAGAACCTAAGATCAGCATTTGCGATTCTGGTGGTTTCCATTTTCTTTACTCCTTTCACGATTTGATCGGGCTATTCTCTACCGGTTGAACTGGTTCGCCGTCGCGCGCCGCCTCTCCGACGTTCACTGCGAGCTTGTCGCCCGCATGAAGGTCGCCATTGACCTCGACGTTGTAACCGTCGTCGTGGCCGAGCGTTACTTCGACCAGTTTGAGATGGTTGTCACGCACCACCGGCAGATAAGTCTTGTCGTTGCGGAATATGAGCGCGTCGTCGGGCGCCGTCAGATTCGAAACCGTCACGCGCGCGGTCATCGTCACGTTCGCGTACATCCCGGGGAGCAGCGTTCGATCCTGATTCGGCAGATCGACCTCGACCTGCATCGTGCGGGTGGTTTGATCGAGCGCTTCGGGATGCCGCGTGACCGTGCCGGTGTATTTGCGATTTGGATAATCGGAAACAGTGACAGTCGCGGGATCGCCGTCCTTGATGAACGACGAAATGCTCTGCGGTACGAACGCGTAAACCCTCAGCGGCGTCTGGGACGCCAGCGTGACGATAGGCGAAGACGTGCTGCTAGTAGGCCCAGTTGAGGGCGTGGCGGTGACGGGCGCAGTAGCCGCCGGTATCAACGTACCGGGATCGACCAGGCGTGCGGTCACGATGCCGTCGAAGGGCGCTCGCACCACTTCATACTGTTGGTATGCGAGTTGCTGTTGGTAGGCCGCCCACGCCTGAAGCATCGCGGAGTGCGTCTGGTCGGCGGTTTGCTGCGGCACAACCTGCTGGCGAACGAGTTCCTGAGTGCGGATGTCGGTAACATTTTGAATCCAATAGAACGACTTCGCATCCGCAACCGACTTGTCCGTCTCGGGCGATTCGATCACGGCAAGCACCTCTCCGGCCTTGACGTGGTCGCCCTTGTCCACGTTGACGCTCTTGATGTAGCCGGCGACCTTCGCGAATACTGGATTTTCGATGTAGCCGTGAATCGCGCCCGGAAGCTCGATCGTCCGCGACGATCCGCCGCCCGATATCTGCGTCACCAGCACATGCGGTCCGAGCGCGGCGGTCTGACTAAGTTGCGTCGTCTGACGCTGGATGAGCTGCTGCTTCGCCAGCACGAATCCTCCCGAGACAACGAAGGCGATAATCACCGCCGCGAACAGCGCGATCATGAGTAACCGGCCGGACTTTGGTTGATTGCGATTCTCTTCTGATGAATTCACGGTAAATCCTCCCTCATGCTCCTGGTTCTGCGATCGCTTGTATGCGTTCGTCGCGCTGCTTCTTGGTGATCAGCGTGCGGCTGAAAATTGAATAGACCGTGGGCACCACGAACAGCGTCATCAAGGTCGCCGCGAAGAGTCCGCCGATAACGGCGCGGCCCAGCGGCGCGTTCTGCTCCGAGCCCTCACCCAGCGCGAGCGCCATCGGCAGCATCCCGAGGATCATCGCGAGCGCTGTCATGATGATCGGCCGGAAACGGACGTGGCCCGCTTCGATCGCAGCCTCGAGCGGCCCCATCCCTTCTTCGCGCATCTCGTTGGCAAAAGTGATGAGCAAGTTGCCGTTGGCGACGCCGACGCCCACCGCCATGATCGCGCCCATCAGCGACTCGACGTTGATCGTCGTGCCGGTCAGCACCAGCATCCACAACACGCCGGCCAGCGCGCCCGGCACCGCCATTATGATGATGAACGGCTCGAGCCATGACTGAAAATTCGCGACCATCAGGAGATAGACCAGGACGATCGCGAGAATCAGCCCGAGACCCATCGTCTTGAACGATTGATTCATCGCCTGACTCTGTCCGCGAATCACGACATGGGTGCCTGCCGGCAATTGGCCGAGACTGTCGATCGCCTTTTGCACCGCGCTGGTCGTGCTACCGAGGTCGCGCCCGCTGACGCCGCAATCCACGTCGATAACTCGCTGCACCGTGTAATGCGCAACCACTGCAGGATCGTTGTTGTGACTGATCGACGCGACGTTGCCGAGAAATTGTACCGTCTGCGTACCGGTGCCGTTGGTCAGCGGAGTATTGGCGATTTGATCGACCGACGCCGTCGTCTGAATCGGCGCCTGGGTTACGACGTTGTAGTTGACGCCGTTAACTGGATCGAGCCAGTAGTTCGGCGAAATCAAACTATTGCCGCTCAACGACGACAGCAGTCCCGACGCGACCTGCTGCTCGGTTACGCCGAGCTCGAGCGCCTTGGCCCGATCGACCTTGACCTTGAATGAAGGATAATCAAGTGGCTCCGCAATCCGCATATCAGTGACGCCCGGAATCAAGGCCATCTTCGCGGCGAGACGTACGGCTATGTTGTAGTCGGAATGGAGATCGTTGCCGTTGATCTGAGCGTCGATCGCGGCCGGCAAACCGAAGTTCAGCACCTGGTTCACGATGTCGGCGGCCATGAAGTAGCCTTCGACGTTCGGAAACTTCGTGCTCATCATCTCGCGGATGCGATCCTGGTAAACGGCGGTCGGATGATGACTGGGTTTGAGTTGGATCATGATTTCGCCGTCTTGAGGGCCGATGTTGTCGCTCGGGAAAAACGCGATCGCATACGGCTGCGGCAGATCGATGTCGTCGCTTATCTGCTGCAGCTCATCGGCGGGAATGATCTTCCGGATCTCGCGCTCGATATCATCGACGATCAGCGTGGTCCGCTCGATGCGCGTTCCGCTCGGCGCGCGCACGTGAAATTTCATGATTCCGGCGTCAACCGTCGGAAAGAAATCCTCGCCGGTGACGTACAGCAGCGGGAGTGTTCCGACGATCATCAGCGCGGCGCACGTCAGCGCCAGGCCGCGATGTTCGATGAACGCGGTTACACCCGATACGTAATGCTTGCGGATGCGCTCGAAGCCGGCTTCGAACCCACGCAGGAACCGTTGCCAGGGGTTGTTGCCGTGGACCTCTTCGTGTCTCTCGGGTAGCAGGTGAGCCGCCATCGCCGGGACCAGCGTGCGCGACAGCAAGTACGAGGTCAGCATCGCGAATACGACGGCTAGTGCCAGCGGCGTGAAAAGAAAACGGGCGACTCCCGTTAGCAGCACCACCGGAAAAAACACGATGCAGATCGAAAGCGTGCCGATGAAGGTCGGCGTGGCGATTTGATGCGCGCCGTCCAGGATTGCGACCAACAGCGGCTTGTTCATCGCGTGATTGCGATGGATGTTCTCGATCTCGACGGTTGCGTCATCGACCAGCATCCCGACCGCAAGCGCAATCCCGCCCAGCGTCATCGTGTTGATCGTCTGGCCGGCAAGATGCAGGCATGCGATGGAGGTGAGGATCGACAGCGGTATCGACGCGATCACTATCAACATGCTGCTCGCCGATCCGATGAACACCAGCACCATCACCGCCACCAGAGCCGCCGCGATCGCCGCCTCGCGCACAACCTCCCACAGCGACGCGCGAACAAAGGCGGATTGGTCGAAGGTGAGCGCCACCTTCAAACCCTTGGGCGCGACCGCGAGAATATCGGGAATGCGATTGCGGACCGCGTCGACCACCGCCAGCGTCGAGGCGGCCGCGTGCTTGATCACCAGCAGAAAGGTCGCAGGACGCCCGTCGATACGCACGACGTTGCTTTGCGGCTGATGCGTATCGCTGACCGGTGCAATATCGCCGAGCAGAATCGGAATGCCGTTAGTTACTTTTATCGGCAACTGGTTGAACTCAGAGACCTTGGTCGGATTCATGTTCAGGTCAACGTCGTACTCGTAGTTGCCCATGCGAGCCGTACCCGACGGGATGACGACGTTGGTGGTCGAGAGCGCGTTGCCGATATCCACCGGCGACAGCCCGTTGGCGTACATATGCTTGGGGTCGAGGTTGACGACGACCGCGCGCTGAACGCCGCCGATCGGCGCCGGCGACGAAAATCCAGGTATCGTGAAAAGTTGCAGGCGAATGAAATTCAGCCCGTAGTCAAAAAGCTGCTGTTGCGAGAGCGTCTCGCTGAAGATGTTCAGCTGAGCAACGGGAACGTTCGCCGCGTTGTAGGAAATGATATTCGGGGCGGTAGTGCCGGTAGGCGCCTGGCGCAGAATGGTCTCCGAGACCGAATCGATCTGCGCGATAGCGGCGCCGATGTCCGTGCCCGGCTGGAAATAAACCTTGAGCACGCCGATTCCGAGCATCGACTCCGATTCGATATGCTCGATTCCATCGACGGTCGTGGAATAGGCGCGCTCGCTGATGATCACGAGCCGGCGCTCCATGTCGACCGCGTCGAGCCCCGGGTAGCTCCACACCACCATCACGACCGGCAGATTGATCGCTGGGAAAATGTCCACGTTCATCTCGGCGAACGACAGGACGCCCATCACCAGCATCAGCAACGCCATGACCGCCACCGAGAGCGGCCGTCTAAGCGCCAGTCGAACAATCCACATCATGGCTGATAACCCTCCCTGGATTCTCAGTCGGTCATCGCGCGGCCGCGGACTTCACCCTTGAGATCAAACTGGCCGGCTGCGCATCGTCGTGGACCCGCGCGAGGCGTTCCATCTCGCTGATCACGCTCGAGAAATCTTCGTCGCCGTTGACAGCGTTCCGGGCCGCATTGACCTGGAGCGCGGCCGCGGTTAGCGGCATCGGTGCTCCGACTTCGCTCGCCTTCTCGAGAATCAATTTGAAATCCTTGTTCATGAGGCGCAGCGGAAATTGAGGCGAGTAGTCGTCGTGCTCGGCGCGGAGCAGCTTGTTCTGATGCGCCGGCGAAATCACTGCGGTCTTCGAAAGTACGTTCAGTAGGAGGTCGCGATCGAGCCCAGCCTTCTCTCCGAAGGCGACTGCCTCGGCGATCGCCTGCATGTTGACGCCGAGCAAAGCGTTTACGACGAGCTTCATCGCGGTCCCAGAGCCGCTCGGCCCCATGAGGAAATACTGCTTCGCGATAGCCGAAAAGATCGGCTGGCATGCCTCGAAAACCTTCGCGTCGCCACCGCCAAGCAGCGTCACAGTGCCACTCTCGGCCGCGGGCGTGCTGCCGGAAATTGCGACGTCCAGGACCTCGATCCCGCGCTCTATTCCCATCCGATGGAGCAGCCGCGACGTATCCGGCGAGACGGTGCTCATCTCGATCACGATGGTCCCGGGATTCGCGCAGGCGATGACACCTTCGGGACCTTGATAGACGCTCAGAACCGCTTCGTCGTTGGGCAGGCAGGAGATGATCACCTCTGATTTTCTCGCGAGCTGGCGAATGCTAGGGGCCGCCACCGCGCCCTTGGCAACGAGCGCTGCCGTTTTCTGGCTCGTATGGTCGTACGCGACCAGCTTGAAACCGCTATTAAGAAGTCTGCGCGCCATGAGCTGCCCCATAGCGCCAAGCCCGATGAATCCAATTGTTGAATTTTGAGAAATCATTGTCTGTTCCTCCCTAGAGAATTGAGAAAGCGACCAACAGCGAAATGGTTGTCGCGATCATGAGTGCCAGCCCGATCATTGAGAGACCGAGCGCGGCCGTGTCCTCGTCGTAGGAGCCATAATGAATCGCGCGCGCGTGAACTACTTTCGTGTCGTGCGGCATCACGTTGGTAAAATGCCTGTAAATCTCAGCTTGTTTCGTTTTCATTTTCCTTAACCTCTCATCAAATGGGCGTGACAAATCACCGCACGATTTGCGTGCTATTCGATCTCACAAGGAAAGCGCCGCTTTTTCAGGAGTTCAGCGAAGTCGGCCGCCGAATCCGCCGGCAGGCATGTCCATCGTGCCGGGCGGTATCAACGTTGGGCTGGTCGGGGAGATTGCGGGATGATCACCGGGCTCGATCAGGCCGACGGGCGGCGGTGGCACAAACATCGATTCCGGCTCGGAATACTCGGGCTCCCCTGGCGCAGGCGCCAGCGCAGGGCTCGTGAATGAAGGCGAGCTGTCGCTCCAAGGCTCCTCGAAATTCGGAACCATCGACGATTCTCGGTCATTAATTGCGATTTCCGCCGCTGAAATGCCACCCTTCTGCGCGAAAACCGGTTGGACAAAAACCAGCGCCGAGGCCGTGACAAATGTCGCAACTAATGTTGTGGTTGTTTTCACACCCTGAAGGCGTGAAAAGTCTCCGCACAAATCACGAGCGGCCCGCGAACTGAACGCTCTCGCGGGCCATGCCATTTGCCTGGTCCGTCGATCAGCGGCTTCGCATCTCCTGGTATCTGCGGTGGTTCGCAGCCGCGAGTTAACTCGGAGAGTGCCGGGGGGCGGGACTCGAACCGGCACGGACCGGTACCACCTTACCTCACGCGACGCTCAGGCGGCGCTCGGCGTTTCCGCCGCTGCTGCTAAGCTCGCGCCGATCCGCTTGGCAAAACAGAGCTCTGCGCGCACGACGGAGTCTGAGGGCTTGGCCGCCCGCATCGATGCCGGATTAATGGCACCGATGCCTACAACGATTGTTTCTGGCTAATGGCAGTAATGCTGGTTGCCGTGCTGCCCTTCTTGTACCTATTGCCCAAAACCGGCGTGCCACAGGAAGCCGAAGCGGTTGTCGAGTGATCGACGGCTCGCGCTTCGTCTATCGCCTGTTTGCGCAGACCGAAATACAACGCGATTGCGCGATCCGCCTCGAACAGGTGATAGGACGAGATATCTTCGGGTTCATTGCGCTGCTGGCTTGCGAGCATCCGCATGTCCTGATGGGTGAACACCAACTGCATGTCGAACTTCGCAGCCAGCCGCGCGATGACTCTGCCGCCCAGCCATCCCGGAATATAGTCCTGACCATATCGCGCCCACAGCCACGTATGATCGCGATCGATCGGCGTCGCGCTGGCCACGAACTGTATCCCTCGTGCGACCTCAATCGTCGCGAGGGTAGGTAGACGAATCGCGTAAGTGAAGTTGTAAGTCGGCTGCATCCAGCCAGATCGTTCGTGATGCAGTGAGACCCTCATTCGAATGACAGCGTCGTCGAGCCGCGCTTCCTGCACTTCGACGCGAGTTCCTGCGCCGGGGATAGTCGCTCGATGAACGAACGGCACATGATGCATGTCGCCGAGGTTCTCCATCACGCGCAGGTATGAGACGGGATACTCGCGCTGCACGAAGCTGGTTCGCGGACCTGGCTCCGGCGCTTCGGGAAACCAGGGGATTTCAGTGGCGGCTTCGGAATCGCCGTACCAATACCACACAAGGCCGTGCGCCTCGCGGACCTGACGCGTCGGCAAATCGAACCCGCGAGGCACTGACTGGCCTTCGCCGTTGGCGGGAATCAGCACGCATCGGCCGGCGGAATCGAAGCGCAGTCCGTGGAATGGGCATACCAGGCAATCGTCGCGGACCCATCCGAGGCTCAGTTGCGCGGCGCGATGAGGGCAGCGGTCGGTCATGCATACGGCGGCGCCGCTGCTGTCGCGCCACAAAACCAGTCGCTCGCCGAGGCGGGTGATGCCGACAAGTTTGCGCCGTTTCAACTTCGAGCTGTCGAAGATCGGATACCACTGATTCGGGATGAAATCGTCGTTAGTCATGGTTCTTCCTTTTCGATCCCGTCGGCGCGGGGAAAGCCTACGCTGCGACGATCCATTTCCGGGCCTCTGACGCCTGGTCGGATGGGAAGACTCGCATCGCTCCAGGCATCAGTAAACGAAAGGCGCCCACCGCATGCCTGACCCAAGCGACGTCGGTCACGACGGCCGCTCTCTCCCACCGTGAGAGATGTTCGATTCCGAGTTTGAAGTCTTCCCATTCGGCGCCGAAATCGATTCCGGTGAATTGCGAACCCAGATCATAGTAGAGCCGCAGCTTTGCATTTCGCTTCAGCGCCTTGTCTATTGCCGGTATCACCACCTCCAGGTAGTCCTTTCTCGTCACTTCGCCCTTAGCCAGAATTCCCACTACGTTGTCGGGAAGGCCTTCGATAATCTCGATCATGGTTTGTCTCCTCCGGTAATAGTCGTCTTAGCCCGCGGAAACAGACCGCGCATGGCGAGCGCGGTGCCGCGGCGAATTTCGTTGCGCACCATCTCGGCGCTGATCGCGTCATTCATCAGATAAGCGGTCATCCAGGTGAAGCAGACGCCGTATAGAACCGTTGCCGCTGGAATGGGTTCCAGATCGGATGCTAGAACGCCACACGTCCCATAATGCTCAAGCAGCGAAGCGAGTTGCGATACGAGTTGCGCATCGCCTTCGAATAGTCGGCGCCCCACGACGGACGGATCCGCAATCGCCGCGCCGAACAGTTCGCGCCACAGCCGCCGGTCGTCACGTGTGAGGTCGTCGAGAAAAATCTCGGTGAACGCGCACGCGGCCGCCACCGGGTCGCGCAGCGGGTGGTCAAGGATTTTTCTCCCGCGCGCAAGCAGCGATTCCGATTCACGCCTGACGATTGCCAGCAGCAGCGCCGATTTGGACGGAAAGTAGTTGTAGATAGTGCCGACCGCGAGGCCTGCGCGGGCCGCTACATCTTCCATCGCGACTTCGACGTAGCCCTTCCTGGCGAACAATTTCGCCGCCGCCTTTACGATACGGCGCTCACGCTCCAGCTTCTGCCGGTCGCGGAGTCCGACCGGCCGTAGGTCGAAAGATGAATCCATTCATTATTTTATAGCCCCGATCAGCGCGGTCGTCAACAAAGCTGAATAGATTCATCTTGGGTGAAAGAACCTGGGTCCCTAGCCAACAGCAACGACAAAAGCGAATGGTTATCGAAGGAACAGATGATGCCAATCGTCGGCTCAGCCAAATCCTGAATCTGCTAAGATCAACTCGAGACGCTCCTAGTGCGAGGACCGAGAATCTCCGGCTCACGGTGATTCACGCCGGGTTCTTCCGCTCACAGACGACTCGGATTTCAGCTCGGACGGTCGAAGTTCGACGATGACATTTGAAATCTGTGCGTGAAGTATTTGCAACCGGCAAGCACTACAGGTACCGAATGGCTAATGCAGAAGATGCGGTTGCAAAAGTAAGTCGGATGGCAGGCAAACCGGTCGCCGACGCTGAGCTGGAAAGGCTTCAGCGCCAATCGTTTAGCTACTTTCTCCATGAGACGAATCCGGACAACGGGCTGGTAATCGACAAGACCGCGGCGAATTGGCCTGCCAGTATTGCGGCTACCGGCTTCGCGTTGGCGGCTTACCCGGTGGCTGTCGGGCGCGGATTTATGCCGCGGGCCGCTGCGGTAGAACGAACGCTAACCACGCTGCGTTTTTTCTGGAACAGCCCGCAAGGCCCCGAGCCCGACGCGACCGGGTACCAGGGCCTGTACTATCACTTTCTCGACATGCGAACCGGCCGGCGCGCCTGGCAATGTGAACTATCAACGGTAGATAGCGCTTTTTTGCTCGCGGGTGCTTTGACCGCGGGAGTTTATTTCGACGCGGATACCGCCGACGAACATGAAATCCGCACTCTCGCCGATCAGCTGTATCGCCGCGCGGATTGGCAATGGGCGCAAAACGGCGGCCTAACGCTTACCCACGGCTGGAAGCCCGAAAGCGGATTCCTCAAATACCATTGGGAAGGCTACGACGAAGCGATGCTGCTGTACGTCCTGGGTATGGGCTCGCCCACTCATCCGCTGCCCGAGAGCTCCTACACTGCGTGGATTTCGACTTATCGGTGGGAACACTGTTACGGATATGAATTCCTTTACGCCGGCCCGTTGTTTACACACCAGCTCTCGCATGTCTGGATTGACTTTCGCGGCATTCAGGACGCGTTCATGCGCGGAAAGGGCATCGACTATTTCGAGAACAGCCGTCGAGCGACCTATGTCCAACAACAGTACGCTATAGACAATCCGCTTAAGTTCGCGGGCTATAGCAGCCACTGCTGGGGAATTACCGCGAGCGACGGCCCCGGCGCCGAAACAATCAAGGTGGGTGGCATCGAGCGGCAATTCTTCGACTACCTGGGACGGGGTGTGCCGTATGGCCCCGACGACGGCACCATCGCGCCGTGGGCGGCGGTTACTTCGCTGCCTTTCGCGCCCGAGATCGTGTTACCGACGATCGACTACTTCATCAACGAAGTTAAATTATGCGCGCACAACCCTTACGGGTTCAAAGCGACTTTCAACCCTACCTATCCCGTCGAATCCAGCAACCCTTGTGGCTGGGTATCACCATGGCATTACGGTCTCAATCAAGGGCCGATTGTCTTGATGATCGAAAACTATCGTACCGGCCTATTGTGGCGACTGATGCGGAACTGCCCTTACGTCGTAAGCGGCTTGCATCGAGCGGGTTTTGGCGGGGGTTGGCTATCAGCACTGGAAAAGGGAATTGAACCATGAATGCAAAAACACTCTCTCCGGAGCTGCTCCACAAGATCGACGCTTATTGGCGCGCCGCCAACTACCGCCGGTCGGCCAGATTTATCTCTACGACAATCCACTGCTGAAGGAGTCGTCGATGCAGGAAACCAGTGAGTAAGACAAAGCACAGTCATCAAAGTTACGAAGGTCCAGACAGCGATGGTATTAACCATGGCTTCCATCGTCCTTACTGGAAGCATGCGCATCATGACTGGCGTCTATGGGTCGCCGTTTCTTTGATGCTTGTAGCCTTGGCTACCTATGTGATGACCGACGATTTGGCGTGGTGGCCTCGCAGCCAGCGTCAGCAGCCGCTTTCAGGCGCTGTCGCAAAATAGCAGGGCTCGCGAGCCTTTGGCAGGAGCTGGAAAATGGCTGAGGCGCGTCATGGCGGACCCGGAAATGAGCTCAGCGACTGGCAAAAAGCTGAGGCTTCAGTTTCCGCAGATGCGACTAACCTTGACGCGTCCAAGGCCGATGCCCCCAAGACAAATGGGGCCAAGCCCCATGAACCAAAGGGTGCGCAAACGTCCACTGACACCTCACTATCTACATCACGCGAAGCGTTGGAACCTTCTGGCAGCGCCCGTAGCCCAATTGGCGCCTGGTCGTAGCCACGGAGGCGACCCAGGTCATCGGGACCCTGGCCGCTGTGTACGGATACGGCATGACTCCTTTGGCATGGAAGTACGCGCTGTTCGTGTGGGGCTATGCGCTCGTTTGGTTTCTCATCAACGATCTCGTGAAGGTTGAAGTCTACCGCCTGATGCATCTGGGGACCGCAAGCCATCAGCGACACCTGGCAAGACTTGATGCCAGTCTTCATCCGGCAGCCGCGGCCAAGGCAACCGCCTAATCGCAACGCCGCTTCAAACGCACGTAACGCCCGTTCGCGCGTGCGTCAACCGCGAACGCGTAGCAGAACCGGAGACGATGAACTTCCCCAAGAGATTCGTGATCCAGCCTCGGTGCGAAGGTCCGGCTCGGCAAAGGATTGCGCGACGCGGGAGATTCGGAAGCACGTTGAGCACATGACGGATGCGGCCGTAGTAGGATTCCGCCGCCCGCAGCATTCTCGAGAAGTTACGTATTGTGCGGATCGTGACAACGGAACGCGTGCTGACCGTCGATCAGGCCCGAGCGTTTTACGATCGCATGGGGGCGTGGCAGGACTGGCAGCGCTTTTACGAAGATCCGCCGCTCCGGCGGCTGCTTCAGGCGGCTAAGTTTCAGGCCGCTCACTCCATCGTAGAGTTGGGATGCGGTACCGGTCGATTCGCGCTGCAGGTACTGTCCGAAATCGCGCCCGCGGATTGCCGCTACCTGGGAGTCGATCTCAGCTCGACGGTGGCAGCACTCGCTCGAGCGCGCCTTTGCAACTATTCCGACCGAGCCGAAGTGCGCCTGTCCGATGGAAATGAAACCGTCGGCGAGCCGGACCGCCGCTTCGATCGTTACGTTTCGAATTACGTGCTTGATCTACTCAGCTGCGAATCTACCGGGCTACTGCTGTCGGAAGCGCATCGTCTTCTCGAACCCGGCGGATTGCTATGCCTGGTCAGTCTCACCTATGGGAGTTCAGCGTTTCAGAAGGCGGTCTCCGGCGTTTGGAGCCGCATTCACGCCGCCTGGCCGGCGCTGGTTGGCGGATGCCGACCGTTAGAATTGCTGGATTTCGTCTCGTCACCGGATTGGCGAGTCGAGTTCCGCGACGTGGTTTCCTCCTTCGGCCTGAGTTCCGAGGTGCTGGTGGCTGCGCGCGTCTAATCGCGACTCAACCGATCCTGACCGTCGATGGCAGTTCAGCCGGATAAAGCTGGCCACGCCAAAATAATGGTGCCGGGGGCGGGGGTCGAACCCGCACGGACGGCTAGGTCCGGAGGATTTTAAGTTCCATTGAATCATGCACGCCCCCGTCCAAACCTGGAGGAATCGTAGGGGGTGCAGTCCACGGATGTACGCTTCATCTGTCCTTGCCAGGCCCGTGGCTGTCAAATTGGCTGTCAAAATTACTCCCGAGAGGACGACCACCGACACGCATACAATCTTCGTCGATATCCGGCCGCCGCATATCGAGAGATTTGATCCCCTGACGGTACACCTGCTTAGCGGCTGCTTATAAAGACTTCGACTTCGCTTGGGTCTGTTCCCTTTTCGGTCCAGCTATCCAGCGGTGCGATCAGTATATGCAGCGACTCCAAGGGGCTCGGCAAAAAGTATCTTCGATGGGAGAGTATGGAACCCTGAACCTATCGGATTTGCCGATGGCGAAAAGGAAAATCACGGACAATATATCGGTGAGGCGAAGGAACACGTAGAGAGAATCTCTGCTCTGATAATCTGAATAAACGTTAAGAAATGGTTCCGGCTGTTCGCGCAAGCTTCGCTGGATAGCCCTCTTTTTGCTGCCGTATCTTGCGGCTCTCACGCAACGTCTAATGAGTAGGAGGTAAAGGAAAATGAGGCGCAAGATCTTAATGTCATTGGCCGCGCCTCTTCTAGCGCTTGGAATGCTGGCGCTTCAAGGGTGCTACGACGTCGGGCCTGGATATGGCTACGGTGGCGGATATGGATCTCCGGCATATTCCGGCTTGGCTTTGGCTCCGTCTTACGGATATGGCGGCGTATACCCGCCCTATGAATCTGGTCTTTGGGGCGGGAACGGATGGGGTAATTGGGGCGATGGGTGGTACGGCGGCCAGGGTTGGAATCACGGCTTCTACGGAGGCCATGGTTGGGATCATGGTGTCTATGGCGGCGGACGCGGTTTCGCTGGCCGACATGGTTTCGGTGGCAACGGGTTCAGTGGTCGTTCATTCGCCGGTCGCGGAGGATTTGGTGGTGGTCACGGGTTTGGTGGCGGTGGCGGATTTGCACAGCATGCGTTTGGCGGCGGTGGACATGGAGGTGGCGGATTTGGTGGACACGGCGGCGGCGGATTTGGCGGACATGGCGGCGGTGGCGGACACGGCGGCGGCCACGGGCGCGGCTGACCACTGCGTGTGAAGCGCTAGATGGTGTTCTAATCACGCGCCGATCTCTGATTCGGCGCGTGATTCGCCGTCAGCGGGGCGGGACGGACACCTTGCCTTGGTTCTCAGCGAAACAAAAAAATGTGAAGTTCCAAGAGCCATGGAATCGCACCTGATCTTCTGAAGGTTTCCCAATTTCGCTGCGTATAAATGGTAAGTTGCCGAGATTTCGATCTTACTTACGGTTCCGACTCCAGCCATTAAAGAAACGGCCTCTCGCAAGCGATGCTGGTTGTATTGAATGACGTTACCTCTGCGGGACAATCAGTCACAGGTCAGAAAATGCAATCTCAACATTAGGCTATGCGGCGACTAAAAGTTGTTCCTTTGCGACGACTCGATATGACCGCTTGACTTCGTCCGAAGGCAGTGGTTGGCTTCCGTTTGTGCTCCAGATCTGGTCAGTTGGAGCAGGTATTACGGATGCGCATAGAGAGAAGTCATATGCGGCGCTTCCTGCCGCTAGTGCTGGCGGCGTTATTCTGTACGATTACAGTTTCGCAAGTCACCAGACCGCTCTCGGCCTTGGCGCTAGGCAGCACTCCGCGACTGGCAACTCATTGCCGGAGGTTTACGCGCTACACAGTCGAGGAAGTCGGCAACAAGCCGATCGATATTGCCACAACCAGCGGCTACTTGACCTTTTCTCTATCGGACGTGGAGCTCAAACGAGACCTTGCGGCCACGAGCGTGCCTGACGAGGCCGCTGTGACCGAATGGTCCTCTAAGTTTCTCTTTCATCGGCGAACGCCACCGCGATCGTCCGACGACACCAACTAGCTTCTTCAACATATTCCGGGAATTCGCGCTCACCTCGCGATCGAACATCTTTCGCCGATGAAAGAGTTCGCGACGGGTGCGCGCCAGCGACTTCGAGTAGAAAACCGGACGTCTCGTGCAAACGTCCAAGGTTGGTTCCAATGAAGTGCATTTTGTTCCGCCTCGCGGCGACATCATGTCGGTTTAGCGGGATGGAGTTATCCGATGGCCGAGTTTGATTACGATCTGGTGGTGATTGGTTCCGGCCCTGCCGGTCATCATGCCGCGATCCAGGCCGCCAAACTGCGAAAGCGCGTAATGGTCCTCGAGCGTAAACCGATCGTCGGCGGGATCTGCATCAATGCGGGGACGATCCCGAGCAAGACGATCCGCGAAGCTGTGCTTTATCTGTCCGGCTACTGGCAGCGCGGAATATACGGGCAGTCGTATCAGTTGAAGGAGCGCATCACGCTCGAGGATCTTCGCAACCGCGTTCAGCCGGTCGTGCGTCATGAAGTAGATGTCTCACGCCATCAACTCGCCCGCAACGACGTCGAAATCACTCACGCTGAAGCGTCGTTTACGGGGCCTCACACGCTGCGGCTCGCGCGGTCAGGTGAGTCCACACGCCGCACTGTTAGCGCGCGTTACATCATGATCGCGGTCGGCACCGAAGCGACCCGGGATCCGCAGATGCCGCTGGATGGGCAGATGGTCTTCGCGAGCGACGACGTGATGCAGCTCGAGGAGTTGCCGCGCACGCTAGCCGTGGTGGGCGGCGGCGTCATCGGCTGTGAGTACGCCAGCATGTTCGCGGCGCTGGGCATCCGCGTGACGCTGATCGATAAACGTACCCGGTTGCTGCCATTCGTCGATGCCGAGATTGTCAGGGCGCTGCGCTATCACCTGGGCGAGAACCGGGTAACGTTCCGCCTGGGCGAAGAAGTGGCGGGCGCCGAGGTCATAGAAGATCAAGGGCTGCGCCGTGTACGCATGGCACTGACCAGCGGTAAGCAGATCGTCGCCGACAAGGTCTTGTCCTCGGTCGGAAGAACAGGAGCGATCGCGAGTCTCAACCTTGCGGCGGCGGGAATCGAGCCTGACCCTCGCGGGCGCATACCGGTCAACAGCTCATACCAGACCGCGATTCCGCACATCTATGCGGCTGGCGATGTCATCGGCTTTCCAAGCCTGGCTTCGACCTCCGCCGAGCAAGGACGGCTGGCCGCGTGCCATGCCTTCGGTGTGGAAGCCCGATGGTCGCCGGAGTTGTTTCCTTACGGTATCTACACCATCCCTGAAATTTCTTTTGTAGGCCGCAACGAGGAAGAGCTCACTGAGGAGAAAGTGCCTTACGAGATAGGCAAGGCGCAGTACCGGGAGATCGCACGAGGAAATATCATCGGCGACTCGATTGGGATGCTGAAGCTGCTCTTCGATCGAGCCACGCGCGAGCTCCTTGGCGTGCACATAGTAGGCGAACACGCGGTTGAGCTCGTCCATATTGGGCAGGCCGTGCTCGCCTATCAGGGCAAGGTGGACTACTTCATCGAAACCGTTTTCAACTATCCGACGCTCGCTGAATGCTACAAGAATGCCGCTTTCGACGGCATAAATCGGTTGCAATAACATGCGCCTCCGCATCCACAACTCGGCAAGAACCGATCGGTACTTACAAAAAAGGGAAATCTCTATGAAATGCGTTCTATGCGCCAAAACATCTACCGAGGTTAAGATTGATCCTTTTCCTCTAAGCCCTGAAGCTCATGAAATGCTCCAGGAGAAGTTCAGCATCAACGCCGAAGCGGCTTTAGCTAATCATGGGATCTGTGTTGAGTGTTCTTCTCTTCCATTCGTTGAGCGAAACAAGCTGGCTGACAAGGTAATCAAAAGGTTGCAAGATGAACTTCGCCGCAATCTGACTGAGGATGACCTCAAAAAGCGTCGAAATTGAAGCCAGGTCACTAGTTGAGATCAAGTATGCGCCAACACTTTGGTTCATCGGTTCCCGCGCCCCTTGACTGCATTCGAATTCGGCGGTCGAATAGGAATTGCGACCTGCGACCTTTTCGCGTTGCGCGGTGAAATGCATGCGCACGGAAAGAAATAATATTCGGCGCCCGCTTTGCCTGATGCTCGCGGCGCTATTCTGTGCGATGGCGGTCTCGCAACCCACGAGACCACTTTCCTCCCTCACGCTATCGAGCACGCCGACACTGGCGATTCACTCTCAAAAGCTTGCGCGATACGCCGTCGAGGAAGTTGGTAGCAAGCCGATCGAACCCAACATAAGCAGCTTCATGACGGTCTCACTCGTAGCAGCTGAGTCCGAACCAAAATTTGCGGCCACGAGCAAGATCAATGAAGCCGACGTGACCGAATGGCCCTCCAAGTGCCTCTTTCACCGGCGAACGCTCCCGCCGTCACCTGACGACGGCAACTAGTCTCCACAAATAAATTCTCAGGATTCGCGCCTAACCAGCGCTCCAACATCGCCGGCAACACAGTTGTTGGCGACAGCTCTTGCGCTCTTTGGTGCGCGAGTCCCCGTTAGTCGGCAGCGCCGCTAACAGCAGCGCTCCGATCAAATCGTTACGAGAAATCAGCCCGAGCTACGGCATAGCGATGAGGCTATCGAAGTTGATTCCAGCAGGACGCGTTTGCGGTTGGGGTGCAGCAAGATCCGGGCTGCACTACCCTGCAATATTGTGCTTGGTGCTCGCGGTAAGCGCGATCGAGGCCTGCTCGGCAGGCGACGCTCCGTTCAATCCGCTCGCTTCCCCTGAATCAGACATTCGACCTGCAACACCAGCGGTCTCGGAGGCACAGACACCCCACGACTCCCTGTCTTCGCTGACCGACGTGCGAAAGCCGCAATCGGCCCGGATTGATTCCTTCAGCGATTCCGTGCTGAGTGGCGAGCTTACCTACTATTTTGAAGATGCCGGCTTGCCTCTGGTGGGAGCTCAGGTCTGCAGCAACGACAGTGGCGATATGTGGGTCATCTTATATGGCTTTGTCGCCACTCGATTCGGGAAAGATGACGCAGAGGAAAAAGCGCGTCGAATTCTCGGGGATCCCTATCTGCCGATCGACGACCGCGTCATGATTCGAAGCGATCTTGCAGCGACCGCCAGTTCTCCACCCGAAACCGTGTCCCCAGGCGCAAATCATTTTGTCCAGGGAGAGACTCCGCAAATCGGTTACCTCTACGCGGCTCCGCCGACGACGGATGATGCTTCAGAGTGAATGTACAGCTAACTAGAGGAGAATTTATATGTTTCCGATGAAACGAGCTAAATGTCAGCTCTATGCAATAGTTCCTGCAGTCTTGCTACTGACTGTTCTGACGGCTCCCCTCGCACTGGCTCAGGTTAAGCCCGGCGACGTCATCACTCCGGACAATGCTTACAAGGTCAAAGACCTCGTCTCTCCAGGGGTGTTCTACAAAGTCCAGCAGGGAATGCAGATTAAAATCGCACCCTCCGATCGAATCGATTGGCCACCGCCTTACAAGGACGCAACCGAGAAATATTCTGAGCAGGTCCGGCTGTCGCCGGATGGGCGCACGGTTGAGAACTATGTGGCCGGCCAGCCGTTCCCATTCCTCGATCCCAACGATCCTAAAGTTGCGGCCAAGATCATCTGGAACAATGTGTTTCGGCCGCTGCAGACCGACGACTACGATCTGCGTTACTTCTCGTGTGACAATGTGCGAAGCGGGCGCAACGAGCCCTACCGAGTGCTCGATCAGATCGACGTAGGTCACTACGCCGGCTACAACGAGATTGGACGGACCGAGGTCGAGCCAATGCCGGTCGATCAGGACTTCAAGAAGACCGGGCGCTACTGGCTGTTCGGGCTTTACCCAATAATGGCGCCGGAAGGTATGCGCGGCGCCGGCTTTCTGCGCTACCGCTATGCCGATCCAAAAAAGTCCGATGACATATGGTCATGGAATACCGGCTCGCGCAGGCTGCGCCGCCTGGACGAAGGCATCATGAGCGACGCAGTTACCGGGTCGGGGACGCCGAGTGAGGGTGGCGGGAATATCGTGGTGTTCGATCCGGATCACTATTCCGGCTTCAACGCGAAGGTCGAAGAATACAACTATCGTTTCCTTGGTTCGAAGAGCATGCTCGGCGTGGTCCACGCGGTCAATTCGCCCGAAGTAACCTGCCCGACAGACGGCGGAGGTAGCGCCTGTCCAGAGAACTGGGAGACGCGTCAGATGTACATCGTGGAAGCTACCCCCAGGCGTCATACAAACAACTCGCAGGCACTGCAATCGCGGACGGTGCTCTACATAGACAGCGAAGTATGGTTCCCGCTTTACGAGGACGCATACGATCAACAGGGTCAGCTGTGGCAGGACCACATCTACTGGCTGACTTATCGTGATCGGCCGGTGCCTGATGCGCGAGTAGCGATCTATCCGTTCAAGCGCTCGTTCGTGGTAGGAGCGGCGGCTACCGATACGCAAACCGGAATGTCAGCGATGTGCTACCTGCCAAGTCGCAACACTCCGGAAAAGGAATGCTGGTATATCAATATGGGCGCGGTCGACCGTA
>PMOH01000484.1 GCA_003161515.1 Deltaproteobacteria bacterium | reverse complement strand
GAGATGGGCACCTTCTCGCCCGAGCCTGCCGTCGCGCCGCAACCACCGCTCCGCGCACCGCTTTCTGCGCCGCGCCCGATGCAGCCTCCGCCGCGACCGATGCTGGTCGGAACCGAGCACAGCGCCATCCTGGTGCCGGTGTCGAATCCCGAAGGCGTCGGCATCCTGGTCGAACTTGCGCTCGCGGCGACGCCGCACGACGCGCCACCGCCGCGCGTGCTCGCATTGGTGAAAACTCCATCGGGCGGCGTGCGCTCGGGATTGCGCGAAGCCGAGCAGCGCGTGCCGCCGCGCTCTGCCGCGCTGGCCGCGGCGCTGGATCTCGCGCTCGCGCGCGGCAGTATCATCACGCCGCAGGCGGTGTGGACCACCAATCCCGCGGCGGACATTTTGGCGTTCGCCAACGAGCCGCAAATCGGATGGCTGCTGCTCGGATCGCATCGCGCCGTCTTCCGATCCGACTTCATGGGCGGAGTAGTCCGCGAAATCCTCGACAAGGCTCGCGCGCTCCCGGTTCACGTCGCGGTCGTGATTCACGGCGGTGAGCGTCCACTCGATCGTGTCTTCGCGGTCGTCGATCGAGGCACTCACGGGCGCGCGGCACTCGACCTCGCGCTGCGAGTGGCGCTGCGCAAAAAATCCGGCCTGCACGCAGTGCTGGTGCCCGAGGATGGCAACGCTGAAGACGCCGAGCTGCTCGATTTGATTCGCGACGCGGGCCGCGCTCTAGGCCGCCGCCTGCACACCGACGTGCTGAGCGCGCCTACTGCCGCTCAACTCGCCCGTCAAACCCCCGGCGGCCTCGTCGTAGTAGCAACCAACCTCGCAGACAAATTCGGCCTCTCCCCCGAAGATCTAACCGACCCCAAACGATGCGTCGTAGTAGTCCAAGGCTCCGAAACCGCCCCCGCAAGACTAGGCGCCCGCACCATCGAGCACCACCGCAGCGCAAAACCGTAGCCGGGTGGAAAGCGCTTCTCCTTTGATGCCAGTCGAATCCACTTTGAGCGGTGAATTGCAGGGCTGCCTCGTGAGGCCCGAGATACCCAATGGCTGGGGCATAGTCGTTCTGGCCGGATCGAGCGGCAGAACTGATGTGGCGCGCGCGCGATTATTCGCCGAAGCCGGATTTATCGCTCTTGCTCTTCGATGGTTTGGCGGCGAGGGACAAACGCCCGGCATTTGTGAAATCCCACTCGAAATATTCTTCTCGGCAACCAGCCGGCTGTTGCACGAGGGCGCCGAACGTCTTGCCTATATCGGCACATCGAAAGGGGCCGAGGCTGCGCTTCTTGTGGCGACACTCGATCCCCGCATTGATCTCGTGTTGGCGCTCAGCCCGAGTTCAGCGGTCTGGGCCAACAGCGGTGTCGGTCGAGACGGTCTTGGATGGCCACTGCGATCATCCTGGACCTATCGGGGCGAACCGCTGCCATTCGTGCGTTATGACTTCTCTGCGCCGATCGTTATGATCGACGGCCTGCCTTCGTATCGCGGCTACATCGAACAAAGCCTGATCACTTTCTCAGGCGATGTTGAAGCGGCGACGATCCACATCGAGGCGGCGCGGGCCGACATTATTCTGGTGGCGGGAAGTTCCGACGCGCTTTGGCCCTCGGATGTCTTTGCCCGCGCGCTTGCGAAGCGACGGACGGACGCTGGTCGTCCGGTAGAACTTTTCATTCATCCCGGTGCGGGTCATCGCGTTCTCTTGCCCGGTGAAAATCCGGTCCCCTCGACGCAAAACGCCCATGGCGGTGACGACCTGGCAGACGCGGAACTGGGAAAGGTGGCATGGACTGCGATGCGCAAGATTTGTCTGGTACATCGCGCGGCGTGAACGCCCGCCTAGGCGCCCGCACCATCGAGCATCATCGGAACGTCAAGCCTTAGCTGGGCCGGTTTCGCGGGCTAGCTGCTCGTTGGTTCTTCGCTCGACGCCGAGCCAGTTGTAGAACAACCCGCCGACTGCGGCGCCCATGATGGGCGCGACCCAGAATAGCCATAGCTGCGACATCGCCCATCCGCCGACGAACAGCGCGGGGCCGGTGCTGCGCGCGGGATTCACCGAAGTGTTGTCGACCGGGATGCTGATCAGATGAATCAGCGTCAGCACGAGGCCAATTGGAATCGGCGCGAAGCCGGCGATGGCACGCTTGTCGGTCGATCCGAGAATCACGATCAGAAACATGAAGGTCAGCACGAATTCAGCGACGAAGGCCGCGCCCATACTGTAACCGCCGGGCGAATGCGCGCCGTATCCGTTGGAGGCGAACCCGCCGCTCAGGTCGAATCCCGCAGCGCCGCTCGCGATCACGTAGAGCACGCTCGACGCGAGGATTGCGCCAATCAGTTGCGCGGCGATGTAGGTTGGGACCTCGCGCGCGGGGAACCGCTTGCCGGCCCATAATCCGATCGTCACCGCGGGATTGATATGGCATCCCGAAATCGATCCGATCGTGAATGCCATCGTCAGCAGCGTCAGACCGAACGCCAGCGCCACGCCAAGAAAGCCGATTCCGACCTTCGGAAAGCCGGCCGCCAGCACGGCGCTGCCGCATCCGCCGAATACCAGCCAAAATGTGCCGATCAACTCCGCTGCAAAACGCCGCGACATGCTCATGGCCGCCCTCCCCGACGATCAGAAATGTGAAGTCGATTCAGCGGTATCGCGGCGCTGAGTTAAATGCAAACCACGCGCACGCGTCGAAACAAAATCGCTACTTCTTGATCGCCTCGAGGTCGATCGAAATCGCGACCTCGTCGCCAACCATCACGCCGCCGCCCTCGAGTGCCTGGTTCCAGACCAGCCCGAAATCACTGCGCTTGATTTTCGCCGTCGCCGATGCGCCCGCGCGCGTGTTGCCCATCGGGTCCGTAATCGGTTTTCCGCTACTTTCGACTTCGAGCACCACCGGCTTGGTCACGCCATGCAGCGTCAGGTCGCCCGTCACTTTCCACTTGTCCGGCCCGTCGGCTTCAACCTTGGTCGATTTGAAGGTGATCGTCGGAAACTTATCGACGTCGAGAAACGCAGGACTCTTCAGATGAGCGTCGCGCTTCTCGACCCGCGTATCGATCGACGTGGCGTCGATGGTCGCGTTGACTTGCGCCGACGTCGGATCATTGCCGTTGGTGGTGATCGTTCCCGAAGTCTTCTTAAATTGCCCCTTCACATTCGAGATCATCATATGACGCACGGTGAACTCGACGTTGGTATGCGCCGGATCGATTTGCCAGTTATCGGCATGCGCCAGGAGGGGTAACGCAATCAACATTGCGATCGCGATTGCGGTTTTAGAGATCAGGGATTTCATAAGCGGGCTCCTCCAGATGGAACGGTTAGCGAGCATTGAACACACGAAGTGGGCATCTGCCAAGGAGTAAATTATGTTGGCTCCGCGTCCATTCCGACCGACTTGAGCCGCGTGAGCAGCACCACACCGCTCAGTAGTATGACCACGCCGCAGATGACGACGGTCCGCATCGGACCCAGATGCGATCCCATGTAGCCGACTTCGAGCGCTCCGATAGGCGTCATCCCAACCGCCGCGAGCTGATAAGTACTCATCACGCGCCCGCGCAGATCGTCGTTGACGAACATCTGCACCAGTGTGTTGTTGCTCGCTCGGAAGTTAGTCAGCCCGGCGCCAATTACGAATTGCGCGGCCAGTGAAAGTGCGAACGATCGCGACATCCCGAAAATTACGATTCCCACCGCGGACAGAAAAAGTCCTACCAGCAGATTGTTCCTCATCCCACGCGTCGAAACGCGCGAGGCCAGCGTCGCCGCGCCGACCACCGACCCGAGTCCCTGGATCGCCACCAAGAATCCGTAAGTGCGCGCGTCGCCATGCAGCACGTGCTTCGCGAACAGCGGGACCAGCACCAAATATTGGTAGCCGAAGCCGTTGGTGACCGCGGCCAGCGCCATCTGGTAGAACAGCGGCCGGTTGCTCCATACGTATGCAAGCCCCTCGCGCAGTTGATGAAGCATGCGCGAGCCGACGCCGGCGATCACGCGCGTGGGAATCTCCATCTGCGTCAGGCTCCAGATAACGGCGAGGAAGCTCACGCCGTTGAGGAAAAAACAGGTGCCGATTCCGAGGTACGCGATCAGCAATCCCGCGGCGGCGGGACCGAGCATGCGCGCGCTGTTGAACATCATCGAGTTCAGCGCGATGGCGTTGGCGAGATCCTCATAACCTACCATCTCGACCACGAACGACTGGCGGCCCGGCATGTCAAACGATCCGACGGTGCCGTTGAACGCCGCGAGCAGGATCACGTACTCGACCCGCACGGCGCCGGTCCAGGTCAGCGCCGCGAGCGTGAACGCGCTCAGCATCAGCAGGATTTGCGTCGTGATTATCAGGCGTCGGCGATCGACCCGGTCAATCCAAACGCCGGCGAACAAGCCCACCAGCAGGATTGGCGTGAATTGCGCGAACGTCACGACGCCGAGCATCGTCGCCGAGTTCGTCAGCTTCAACACCAGCCAGGCCTGCGCGGCGCTTTGCATCCAGGTGCCGGCGAGCGAGATGAGCTGGCCGAAAAAATACAGCCGATAATTGCGATGCCGCAGCGCGCGAAACGCGCCGCGCCGCTCGCTTGGAGGTTCAACGGGCGGTTGGAGCTGGTCGGGCTGGCCGGTCTCCACCGCGGGCGCAGGGTCGATCTCAGGCACGGCGCGCCGACTTGCTGGTGAACGCCGCGATCCGCTCGCGCATATCGGGGCCGACGCCAGGATTTCGGTAAACTTCATGCGCAAGCCCGGCGCCGAGCGGCAAGCCATCGGTCTCGATCAACAGCCGCTTGTTCGCGCGATGACTGAACCACGAATTCGCGAGGATCGTGTCAGCCAGCGCGCGGAGATCCTTGTCGAACGCATCGTCGGGCACGCAAATATTCGCGAGGCCCATCGCGGCCGCCTCGACGCCGCTGTAAGTGCGACAGGTCAACATCATCTCGCGCGCCTTGGACGGCCCAACGCGGCGCGGCAAACGCTGGCTCATCCCCCAAATCGGAGTCAGCGCCCATCGCGCATGAGTGTCGGCAAATTTCGCTGATTCCGCAGCGACGATCAGGTCACCCGCGAGCGCCAACTCAAGCGCACCGGTGTAGCAATGTCCATGCACCGCGGAAATGACCGGCTGCGGCAAATCCGCGAGCCGCTCGATCGTCTCCGATTGAAAATTCGGCTTCGGCGGACGCTCTCCCTTCGCGATATCCGCAAGATCGTGCCCCGCGGAAAAGCATTTGCCCGCACCGCGCACGACCACCAGCCCGACACGCTCGGTCTCCCGCGCAATCTGATCGACGTGAGCGCGCAACTCGACGAACATCTCGACGTTGAGCGAGTTCAGTTTCTCAGGACGATTCAGCGTGAGCGTAGCGAGACCGTCCCGATCTTCGCGAAGCACCAATCCAGCCATGATTTGTCCTCCGATCGAGATCGCAGCCTAATCAGCGCGCCGCAGGTTCGCAAATATGCCAGTCCGAAATTCATTTCGAGGGTTTGACAGATCGGCCGGATCTTTAGTACGAATTGAGCACGCTCAAAACTGAGCACGCTCAATACAGAATGATGAACGAGACTCCGGGCCGCATCGAACGCAGCAAGCGCGACAAGCTCGAGCGGATAAAACGCGCGGCGCGAAAGCTATTCGGCCGCAAAGGCTTCGAGGCCACCACCACCCGCGAAATCGCTGCCGCCGCCGATATCGGCGCTGGCACTCTGTTCCTCTACGCGGGCACCAAGGAGGACCTGCTCGTCCTGATCTTCCGCGAGGAAGTCGGCCGCGTCGTCCACGACGCCTTCGCCACGATGCCCTCACGGCCGCTGCTCGACCAGGTCCTGCACCTGTTCGGATCCATGATCGCGCTGCACGAGCGCGATCGCGGATTGGCGCGAGTATTCGTCAGAGAACTGCCCTTTGTCGAAGATCGGCGTCACGGCGTGGCCGAACTGATGGCGTCGATGCTTGCCGGAATTGCCAACCTGATCGAACAAGCGAAGCTGCGCGGCGACTTGCGGGCCGAGGTCCCGGCAGCGCGTCTCGCCCACAACCTGTTCGGACTTTACTTCTCTCATCTGCAACGATGGCTGGGCGGCGATCCAATCACCAGCCGGCAGCGCGATGAAAGTTTGCGGGCCGCGCTCAAACTGCAACTCGACGGTCTGCGCAACGCGCCCGCAAAAATTCTGGCAATTGAAAAATCCAGTCCGGTGCGCCGCGCCGCATCCACCGGCGCGGCGAGGCGAACCCGACGGGGAGGTCGCTAATGGCAGCACGCACCGGTCGCGAGTATTTGAAAGGCTTGTCAAAGCCGCGCGAGCTCTGGGTCGGCGACGACAAGGTCACCGACATCCCGGCGCATCCTGCATTCGCGGGAGCGGCCAAAACTCTGGCGCAGATTTTCGATCTCCAGCATCAAGCGCGTGACGTCTGCCTGATGCCTGATCCCGAAACCGGCGAGCCGATCAATATGAGCCACATGATTCCGCGTTCGCGCGCCGACCTCGAGCGCCGTCACGGATGCTTGCAAACAATCGCGGAGTTCACCGTCGGCCTGATGGGCCGCACGCCCGATTACATGAACGTGACGTTCGCGGGCTTCGCCGGGCGCGCCGACGAATGGACCGTCAACGGCAACGAGCGTGGCGCCGCGAACCTCGTCGCATACCAGAAGCTCCTCGCGCACAACGACCTCTCGCTCACGCACACGATCATTCATCCCACTATCGATAAGGCCAAAGGCGACGTGCCCGAGCCGGGTAACGAAGTCGCGCTGCACAAAGTCGCCGACACGGCGCATGGAATTGTCGTGCGTGGCGCGCGCATCCTCGCGACGCTGGCGCCGTTCGCCGACGAAATCGCCGTGTACCCCGCCGTCCCGTTGCTCGAAGGCACCGACGCCTACGCGCTGTCCTTTTGCGTGCCGACTAACACGCCCGGGCTGAAGTTCCTCTGCCGCGACAGTTGCGCCACGGCGCCGAACAAGTTCGACCATCCGCTGTCGAGCCGCTTCGACGAGCAGGATGCTTTCGTGATTTTCGACGACGTCGAGGTTCCGCGCGATCGCGTCTTCATCAACGCCAATCTCGTCGCTTACAACACCGTGATGGCGACCGGCTGGTATCCGAACATCATGCAGCAGACGATGATTCGGGCGCAGACCAAGCTCGAGTTCGCGTACGGGCTCGCGACCCGAATGGCGGAAGCGATCAACGATTTTTCGCCGGCCACCCGCCAGATGCTCGGTGAGATCTGGACCTACGCGGAGTTCGCGCGCGCCGCGATTCATAGCGCCGAGACCGACGCCTTCGAGTACGGCCACGGCGTCTGGTTTCCCAACGGCGGTCCGCTCGCGGCCTTGCGCGCGGCGCTGCCGACGTGGTTTCCGCGCGTCGGCGAAATCATCACGCTCATCGGATCGCACAATCTGCTCGCCGCGCCCACCGATGCGCAGCTTCGCGATCCGAAACTCCGCCCGTTCATCGACAAGTACCTGCGCGGCGCCGGCGAGATGAAGTCCGACGAGCGCGCGCGAATCTTCCGGCTGGCGTGGGACTTCGTCGGCAGCGCACTTGCCGGCCGCAACGAACTGTACGAGCGCTTCTACCTCGCGTCGGGCGCGCGAAATTACCAGTTGGCACACATGCTCGCACCCAAGGACCGCGCCCGCCAGTTGGTCGATGGTATCCTCGGAGATCAACAGAAGCCGCCGGACGCGCAAGCGAATCTGGAAAATAGGAAAATCAATCTGCCAAGGGAGGTTCGCCGATGAACACCACCAAAGTCGCCGGCGTTGACGTATCGACCGATCACTTCATCGACGGCAAGCGCGTCGCGTCGAAGCGGACCTTCGAGGTCTGCTCGCCGATCGATGGAAAGCATCTCGCCGATGTGAGCAGCGGCGGTGCCACCGAGATCGACGCAGCAGTGTCGGCTGCGCGCCGCGCATTTCCGAAATGGGCGGCACTCGGACCCGACGGACGTCATCGCGTTCTGAAAAACTTTGCACAAACGATCCTCGATCATGCCAAGAAACTCTCCGCGGTCGAGACTACCGACAACGGATCCTTGCTGATGGGCAATCTTGCGCGCGTGATTCCGCGCGCCGCCCTCAACATCGAATTCTTCGCCGACCGCGCGCTCAAATTGGGCCACGAGCAAATCGATTCGCCCGAGGTCGTCAATCACGTGCGTTACGATCCGGCCGGCGTCGCGGCGCTGATCACGCCGTGGAACGGCCCCTTCATGCTCACGACGTGGAAAGTCGGACCCGCGCTCGCGGCCGGCGACACCGTGGTCGTCAAGCCGCCCGAATGGGCCCCGCTCACCTGCTCGATGATGGCGGATCTCGCGACCGAGGCTGGTATGCCTGCCGGCGTTCTGAACGTCGTGCAGGGTATCGGCGAAGACGCGGGCGCTGCGCTCGCCGCGCATCCCGACATCGATCGTTTGAGCTTCACCGGCTCGACCGACACCGCGAAGCTGATCGGCCAGTCCACCGCGCGCTCGCTCACTCCCGTCAGTTTCGAGCTGGGCGGCAAGTCTCCTTATATAGTGTGCGCCGACGCCGATCTCGACGCGGCCGCGCAGACTGCCGCGGGGCAGTACATCAATGCGGGCCAGGTTTGTCTCGCGGGCACGCGGCTGCTGGTTGACGCGTCGGTGGCCGATGAATTCCAGAGCAAGTTTCGCGCGGCGGCGGCGCACATGACGGTCGGCGATCCGCGCGAGAAGAGCACCCGCGTCGGTCCGCTCATCACGCCCGAGCACTTCAAACGCGTCGAAGGGTTTGTCGACCGCGCGCTGAAGTCCGGCGTCAAACCAGTCTGGGGCGGCAAGCGTTCCAGCGTCGGCGAATTGTACTTCGAACCGACTCTGCTCGAAGGCGCGCGACAGGATATGGAAATCGTGCAGCGCGAGGTATTCGGCCCCGTCCTGACCTGGCAGACTTTTCGCGACGAGGTTGATCTGATCGAACTCGCCAACGGAACCCATTACGGCCTGGCCGCGGTCGTCTTCAGCAAAAATCAGGAACGCGCGATGCGTATCGCCGGTCGCGTCACGGCCGGCACGGTCTGGGTCAATTGCTTTTTCGTGCGCGAACTAGCCGCCCCCTTCGGCGGCAGTCGCGACTCCGGCATAGGCCGTGAAGGCGGCACCTGGAGCTTCGATTTCTATTGCGACGTAAAAAACATCGCCGCGCTTAAAGGATCGTTCGCATGAGTGCGCCACTAGCAACTGAGTAATCGGAGAATAGCCAATGAATGTACTAGACGGCCCGAGACAGGAATGGCGGCGAATCCTCCACGAAGGACAACCAAAATGG
>PMOH01000151.1 GCA_003161515.1 Deltaproteobacteria bacterium | reverse complement strand
CGAACGCGATCGCGCCAATCACGATCATCACGCCCGCCACTGCACGCATCGTCGCGCCGGCCACCGACTCGACCGGTTGCGGCTTCATCACCGCGCGCTCACGATGCGCCATTTGAAGATTGGTGCTCATCGTCGTTTGCTAGACGCCTTCACGCACGACCTCTTCGGCGCCCGACTCCTTCATGATCGACTCGACCCGCGCCGCATCGCCTTCGTCGCATCGAACTACGATCCCAAATCGATCCTCGCCGAAACGCCCGTTGTATCCCAGTGCAATTTCGGTCGCGGGAATCCCCGACAGGCCGAGCACGCCGAGAAAGCCGAAAATTCCGCCGAGCAGCACCATCAACTCGAAGCAGATGATGATGAACGGGGGCCACGACAGCAGTGGTTTGCCGCCCGCATTAAGTCGCCACTCGTAAGTCGTCCCGATCGTGACCGCGAGACCGGTGAGAATGCCCGAAATTCCGCCCATCAGCACCATCCATCGCACCGGGCTTTTGGACTTGCCGATTGCATGCTCGATCTTGTGGCTCGGGATAGGCGAGAAGGTATTGAAGTCGCCGACCTTCGCCGCGCGAAGCTCCTCAATCGCGTGCGCGCACCGAGCGTCATCCGCAAACGAACTTATGATCGCAATCGTACTCATGCGGCGGCTCTGACTCGATCCCTCTTGACCGCTTTTCGAAGCCAGACGATTCCTTCTTTGAGTTCCGTCATCGATATGATCGGCAGGAACCTCGAAAACAATGAGAACAATCCCAGGAACCAGGCGAAGCTGCCGACCGTGATCATGATTTCAGTGAGCGACGGACGATAACTGGACCATTGCGACGGTTCGAAGTTCGCCGTCAGCGATCCCGCAATAATTACGAACCGCTCGAACCACATCCCGATGTTCACGAAAATTGTGATTACCCAGAGCGCTCGCAAGTTTACCCGGATGCGCGGGGAGAATAGCAACAATGGTATTACGCAGTTGCACGAGACCATTACCCAGTACATCCATCCCCACGGTCCAAAGTAGCGCATGTGGAAAGTCATTTGCTCTATCGGATCGCCCGCGTACCAGGTCATGAAAGCTTCCGTGATGTACGCGTACGAGACGACCAGCGACGTGAGCAGGACGACCTTCGCGAGATTGTCGAAATGCCACTCCGTCAGCAGGTCTTCGATCCCGAGCAGCCGGCGCATCGGTATTAGCAGCGTAATAACCATCGCGACGCCGGAAAAGATCGCGCCGGCGACGAAGTATGGCGCAAAGATCGTGCTGTGCCAGCCGGGATTTATCGCCATCGCGAAATCCCACGAGACCACCGAATGCACCGACAGCACCAGCGGAGTAGCTAATCCCGCCATTAGCAAGTACGCCATCGAATAATGCCGCCACTGACGGTCGGTACCCTGCCATCCCATCGCCAACACCGTGTAAAACGTTTTGCGCCACCCGGTCGCGGCCTCGCGTGCGTTCGCGATATCGGGAATCAGTCCCATCGTCCAGAACAACGCGCTAATAGTCAGATAGGTACTGACTGCGAATGCGTCCCATACTAATGGCGAGCGAAAGTCAGGTTGTAGGTATCGCTGATTAGGGTATGGCAATAGCCAGTAGAAAAACCACACGCGGCCAAGATGTATTAATGGGAACAGTCCCGCAGTAGCTACTGCAAATATAGTCATCGTCTCAGCGGCGCGATAAACCGCGGTGCGCCACTTGGTGCGGAACAGGAACAGAATCGCGGAGATCAACGTCCCCGAGTGCGCGATACCGACCCAGAAGACGAAGTTAGTAATGTAGATTGCCCACATGACTGGCTGACGAAGACCCGTCACGCCCAATCCCGAGTAGATCTGACGAGCCCAGAATCCGCCCGCGATGGCGACCAGCGTGAAACAGAATCCGATCCACGCCCAGTACGCGCGGCCCGCCGGTTCCATCACCCGCAGGACGCTGCGGTCGATGTCGCGGTAGCTCGGTTCCGTGTTTATTTTCGGCGCCGCTGCCACTTCAGGCTTTACCTTTCTCGCGATAGAGATCGCGCAGATACGTGATCGCGGGTTTCGTGTTGAGTTCTTCCAGCGCGCGATAGTTGCGCAGCTTGTTGTCATCGCGCCGCCGCATCATCGCGCTCGCAGGATCGTTGCTGTCGCCGAATGTGATCGCCCGCGTCGGACACGCCTGCTGGCAGGCCGTGACGATTTCGCCGTCGCGCAGTTGGCGATCTTCGGTCTTCGCGTTCAGCTCCGCGAACTGGATTCGCTGCACGCAGAACGTGCATTTCTCCATCACGCCGGCGCCACGCACGGTCACGTCGGGATTGAGTTGCAGGTTGAGCGGCGCAGGCCACTCCGGCACGAACCAGTTGAATCGACGCACCTTGTACGGACAGTTATTTTCGCAATAGCGCGTCCCGACACATCGATTGTAGATCTGGCCGTTGAGCCCTTCCTCAGTGTGATACGACGCAAACACCGGACACACCGGCTCGCACGGCGCGTGATCGCATTGCTGACACAGCATCGGCGCAAGATAGAGTTGCGGCGNNCGCCGCCGCTTCCTTTTCATCCGGAAAGTAACGCTCGATGCGAATCCACGACATGATGCGCCCGCGATCGACGCCGTCCTTGCCTACCGTCGGCACATTGTTCTCCGCGTAGCACGCCGTCACGCACGCGCTGCATCCGGTACACGCGTTGACGTCGATCGTCATGCCCCACTTGTGCCCCGCGTATTTCCACGGTTCGTACATTTCGAACGGCCCGGTGACTTCTTCCTCCTCGCTCTTCGGGATCACGCCGCTTGCGAGCTGTTCGATACTCATCGCCTCGACGATCGACCGGCCCATCATGTCGCTCTTGCCGAGCGGCGTGACGAGCGTGCGAGTGGTGCCAGTCGCGCGCGCCGTCGCCTCGGAGTATGTAGCCCCCGCCGCCAGTATCGCCCACGGATTTGCGCCAACGTCTTTCGCATAACGGCCGTACGCGCGATGCCCCTGGCCAATCGGCACAGCGATTACGCCGGGACGCACCGTACTTTCGACCTGCACCGGCGCCTCGATCGCGCCGTGCTCCGTTTTGATCTCGATGACATCGTCCTTGGCAACGCCGAGCTTGCGCGCCGTCTCGGGATGAATCTCGGCCCAAATGTCCCACACGATTTGCGTTACCGGCTCGGGCAACTCCTGCAGCCACGGCTTGTCCGCGCCGCGCCCATCGTAAAGAAAAATGTGTGGATAGGCGTACACCGAAAGTTCCATCTGCGCCGCCGCCGGTACGGCCGCTTTGAATGGAGATGTGTCGAGCTTGAGCGCCGACACGTGCTGCTCTTCGAACAGTCCGCCTTCGCGTCGGACGGTTGTCCAAAAATCTTCCGGATTCGTGTCGTCCGCTTTGGGAGCCAGCGCGAGCCATTCAGCCTTGACCGCCTCCGCCGTGGTCGCCCACGGAAGTTTCGCGCTCGACGATTTTGCGGCGGCCGCGAGCAGGATGTCGCCGAGCGGCTTGCTGCTGAACACCGGCTGCATCACCGGCTGTCCAAGTCCGCGGAGGTTCGCGCGCGGCAAAGTGTCGCGCCACGACTCGAGCGGATGATGCGCCGGCAAAATAAGACTTGCCATCGCCGCGGTCTCGTCCGGGACGCCTCCAGCCCACACCACGAACGGAACTTTCTGGAGCGCCTCGGCGATTCGCGCCGACGGCGGCATCGTGAAGACCGGATTTCCGCCGGCGATGAAAACCGCGTCGATCTCTCCGGCGCGCATCGCGTCCACCACGGCGTCAACGTCATCCGGGGTGCTGGTCTCTTCGGCCGGCGAGTCTTCGAGGAACATGATCGTCTTGCCAAAATTGCCGGTGACCGCGTTGAGAATCATCGCCGCAAGATGTGCCGACGAATCGTCGGTGCCTGCGATCGCGAGCGCGCCCTCAGCCTTGCCGAACGTCTCGCCGAGCCGCGTGATCGTCTCGACCGGCACGCCGGTGCGCGCGCTGGTCGCCGCCGGATCGAAATTTTCCACCGCCTTGCCGAGCGCCGCGAGATCGAAGCCCGAGCTCTGCGGAACCTTACCTGTTTTGACCAGCACATTGAGCACGCTCCACGCAACGTCGGCTTGCGCCCCCGGCGCCGTCGCGATCCAGTCGTCGCACTTCGACGCCGTCATACTGAGTCGCGGACCGACGTACGTCGCACGGCCGATCGTCAGCGCGCCGCGCCGCTTTTGCGGCGTGCGGAACTGCGAATATTGACGCGCGAGTTCCACCGGAGATTGCCACGTCTCGAGAAAATCGGCGCCGAACGAAATCAGCACCTCGGCTTGGTCGATTCGATAGGCCGGCAGATCGCGCCGTCCGAAGAGCATCTTCGCCGCCGCGCGGGCCGGCTCATTGTTTATTGCTTCGTAAAATATCGCGCGCGACGAATTGTGCGCGCCGACGAACGCAGTCGCGATCTTCTTGAAGGTCGGCCCTTGCGGCGCGCCGAAAAACGCGACGCGATCCTTGCCCGCCTTCGCCGCCGCGCCCAGCCGGTCGGCGAGCATTTTCTCGGCTGCGTACCACGACACTTCGCTCAGCGCGCCGTCGCCTCCGCGAACTTGCGGACGCGCCAGCCGGTCTGGATTGTACAATCCTTGCAGCGCTGCTTGCCCACGCGCGCATAAACTGCCCTGCCCGATCGGATCCGCGGGATTGCCNNCGCGCTCGCCGCAGTCGCAGTCGCGGCCAGCTTGATGAACGCTCGCCTGGATATCGAGGTTCCCTCGCGCGTCGGTTTTTTCACATTCCTCACTCAGTGATGACAGCCGACGCAATCAAGCGTCGCTTTTTTCTCCGTGTGACAGTTCACGCAAAATCCCATGTTGATTTCATGCACCGGCACCACCCGATCCATCGTCTGCACCGGACCGTGGCAGCTCTGGCATTCGATACCGGCATGTATATGCGGCCGATGCGTGAAGCGCACGAAGTCCGGCAACGTGTACACGCGATTCCACTGGATCTCGAACGACGCCGGCGTCTCGTCGGTCCACGGCCGCGTCACCGGCTGGATTCCCCCGCCCGCGATCCCGTTGCCGTGACATCCGACGCATCGCGCCACCGCCGGAATTCCCGG
>PMOH01000531.1:8806-17330 GCA_003161515.1 Deltaproteobacteria bacterium | reverse complement strand
GGCTTCGGTCTCTATTGTGAATCGGAAGCGTGCGCGGCGGGACTCAACCTGTTGAAGGGTTCGCAGGGGAAAATGCCTGCGGGCGCGGCATCGAGCCTGCCGATTGAGTTTCCGCCCGATGGTGGAACCGTCGCGCTCAGGTCGTTCGAGAATGAATGGCCCAATCCACTTACTAGTTGCCCCGGCTACGGTCCGCCCAGCGGACTGGCTATTACACTTCAGTTTGGCGACTGGCTGGATACGCATCTCAGTCAATACTCAGTCGCGCGCATAGACGCTGGCGGCAACCGCGCCGCCGTCGAGGCATGTGGTATCGATTCAAGTAGCTACTCGAATCCCGATGCATACTCACAAGAACTGGGACGCAACGTCTTGAAGTCCTACGGCACAGTCGTGCTGATTCCGCGCGAGCCTCTCGACAAGGGCGCGAAGTACGCAGTTCATTTGAGCGCAAATGGAAAGCAGTACAACTGGACTTTCGCCATTACTCCATGATGTAGTGCCGCCCGTTAACTGAGGGTTGTGACGGGGCGTTTGTGGAGAGCTGAAAGGAAGGGGACAGTTGTTTTGAGATTCACCGTATTAGTCGCGGCGGCGATCTGCCTGTGCGCGCTCGCAGGATGTTTCGAGTGGAAAGAGGATCAGAACGGCAAGATCACATCGGCAGGCCTGCCAGGAATACCGCTCTGGACGGCTAAAAAGCCTCCACCGCCGCAAGGTCTCACCGATACTGGACTGACGCCCGACCAGGCTTCCAAAGTGAGCGGCCCGGTGCTGGTGGTGCCCCCGGATCAGCAGAATCAACTCCCCCGATATCGCTACTACGAGACCGGGCAGAATAACTGTCAGCAGGATCTCGCTAAACTGCAGGCGGAGAGGGGCGGAAGTAATTCCGGCGGAGCAGAGCCGTACTGCACGGAAACTCCCGCTGCGGCCGCGCCGCCGTCGAAGGGAAACGCATTCGTCTTCTAAATGTCGGCCGTCCTGAACGCGACGCGCGAGAGTAGCCGTTAGGTGCTGAAACGGCCGCAAGCCGCGCGACTGCTCGCGATCGATCGCGATGCGCAAGCTACCCGGCTGCTCATGCTGGCGCGCGACGAAGCTGCGATCGGCACCGCCGAAGATTCCAGGCTGCGCGTCACTGATCCGAACGTTGCGGAGCGCCATGCGATTATCAGATATGCGCATGGCCGCTACTACCTGGCCGATCTCAAGTCGGCAGCCGGCACGTTCATCAATGGCGGCCGCATTCGCCGGACACAGCGGCTCAACCACGGCGACGTGTTGCGTTTCGGCGCGCCTCCATATCGATTCATCGATCCGGATGCGCAAAAGCGGCGACGCTGGCGACGCAACCTGCGCATTGGAACCCTGGTCGCGATTCTGATCGCATTCGTATTGATAGACCATTTCGAGCGGTGGGGATTGGTCTCCACGGCGACCGCCTCGAAGATCATCGCGATGGTGGAACCGAATCCAGCATCGAAGCGGATAGAGGCTGCCCCGCCGATCGCTGTAGCCGTGCATGCACCGGCTGAGGCCACGGGGCTACCGAGGCCCGCGACGACCGCGCCGTCGCCCGCGGCGCGAGCCAGCACCATCGCAGTCGTCGCGGCTCACGCGGCAGCACCAGCGGCGAGTGTCGCTGCTCCGGTCGCGGCGAAAAGCGCATCGACGATGTCCTGGCTGGAGCGCATCAACTTCTATCGCGGCAGCAACGGGCTTCCCGCGATCCGCGACAACTCCCGGCTGAGCGCCGCGACCGCCGCGCATGCGCATTACCTGTTGCTGAATTTCACCGACGATATACGCAGCGGTAAGCCGATCCCCCCTGACGCGTACAAAGAGAAGTCCGGCACAAGCGGCTACTCGGTCGAAGGCGCCGGCGTGGCGGAGAATCTTCAGCTCGCGTGGGGATGCAGCACGTACGTCGCGACGCAGCAGATCGATCGTTGGCTCGAGGGACCGTTTCATCGGCTCCCGATGCTCGATCCTTACCTCGCGGACGTTGGCTACGGCGAAGCTTCGGCAGAGGGATGCTGGGTTGCCGCGCTGCGATTGCCGCCGCCGCCGGAGGACGTGAAGCCATATCGGCGTGCGGTCGAATTTCCTCCCGAGGGTGCGGATATTGCGCTCGAATGGATCGGGCTTGAGGTGCCTGACGCACTTGCGAGCTGCAGCGGTTACGAGCGCCCGGTCGGGCTTCCGATCACACTGCAAATAGGACGGCTGGTGCAAACCAAACTCACCGATCATTCTCTGACCGAAGACGGCAAGCCTATTGAGTACTGTGCATTCGACGCGCCTGGCTATCGCAATCCGAATCCCACGGAGCAGGAGTACGGCCGTTGGAACCTGCGCAATGCCGGCGGAATCGTGATCGTGCCGCGCGCTCCGCTGCGGCCAGGCTCGCGCTACGCGGTTTCGATCACGACCAACGACGTTACCTACGCATGGAGCTTCACCGCGGCGCAGACGTCGGAGACGACCTTCCGCACGAGTGCGAGCTATCCCACCCCGGAACCGATCGCGACTTTTGAGCCCACGCCGTTCCCGTCGGCGGGTCGGGTCGAACCCACGGCGTTGCCGTCGGCGAGTCGGGTCGTGATCAAACCTTCGCATCGCGCTGCGCGTGCTTCGGCCGCACCGGCGGCAATCTCGGAGCTTCCACCGATCATTGCCGCGCCATCTTCGCCGGCTGCCGAGACTCCACCCGCGATATCCAGCTCGGGTACGAATTGGTTGGCGACTCTGAACCGCTATCGCGTTGCCCTCAAGCTGCAGCCGGTGGAAGAGGACCCCCGGCTCAGCCAGGGATGCAGGGATCATGCGAAGTATCTGGTGATGAACTATGGGTCCACCTTGGCCGCCGGCATCAACATCGGAAGTGTCATGCATACCGAGGACGAATCGAAACCCGGCTATACACCCGATGGCATCAAAGCCGCGCGCGCCAGCGACGTCATGTTCCAGGCGCCGCAGAAATTCTCGAACGAAGAGCGAATGACGAGAGCGATCGAGTCGTGGATCGCGGGGCCGTTCCATCGTCCGCAAATAGTGAATCCTGATCTGCGCCAGGTCGGATTTGGCGAGTACTGCAGCGAAAAAGTTTGCGCCGCGTCGCTTGATTGGCGCAGCGATCTCGAACCGCCGCTCCCCGGCGGCCATCCCTATCCAACTCCGATCGAGATTCCACCCGACCGTGCGACCGTCAAGCCGAGTGGCATGGGCGGTGAATGGCCCAGCCCCACATCGACGTGTCCGGGGTACCCGTACAATGCATCCGCAATTACCATTCAGGTGGGCATCAACATGGGGGCGGCGGTTAGCGACGCTTCTCTGACGCAGACCACCGGCGCGGGCGCTGGAACGAAAGTCGCGACCTGCGCGTATGATTTCCAGAGGTACACCAATCCGGATCGCGGAACTCAGCAGCATGGCCGCAAAGTGCTGCAGTCTTTCGGCGAAGTAGTAATGATGGTGCGCGATCCGCTCGCGAGCGGAGAGAGCTATCGTGTTGCGATGACGGTCAACGGCACGCCGTACGCCTGGAGCTTTACCGCCGCGCCATGAACATCGACTGACTATTCGACTGACTATCGCTGAAAGTCCACGGCTATGATCGTCGCCATCGAATCCAGCGCGCTGTCGGGCGTTGCAATTACGAGCTCGCCGATCGGATCCTGATTGAACAGAGTATCCGCCGCGGCGATTCGCCGGCGGACTTTAAGTAACATCGTGCTCGCGAGCGGACGCACGTCGCCGACGTGCTTGACCTTAACGCCGCGCACCGAAACCGACTCGTACGGCCTCGCCAGCACGTGCAGATAAACGCGATTGCCGCGACGCGTCGAGGGTCCGTAGAACTGCCATGGCTCGAGTCCCGGGTCAGTGCCGACGATCGCTTCGTTGTTACGGCTCATCCAGTCGCCGATCGCTTCGAGCCGCTCGATATGTTCGGGCGGCAACGCGCCGTCACCCATCGGGCTGACGTTGAGCAGCAGGTTTCCGCCTTTGCCGGCCACTTCGCACAGCGTATGAATAAGCGAGCGCGTGGATTTGAGATCCTTATCGGACGGATTGTAGCCCCAGCTATTATTGATCGTCAGGCAGGCTTCCCAGGGGCCTTCCGGCGGCTTCGGCGGCACCGCCTGTTCGGGCGTTTGGTAGTCGCCGTAACCCGGGATGCGATCGTTCATGACGACGTCGGGCTGTAGCGAATGGATCATCTCGACGAACTCGCGCGACTTCCATTCATCGGGCGTGCGCTCCCATCCGCCGTCGAACCACAGCAGATCGATTTTGCCGTAGTTGGTCAGCAGCTCGCGCATCTGGGCGAACATGAATTTGATGAATCGATCCCATTGCTCGGGCGTCGAGCGGCGCCACGCCCCCCATTTGTAGGGCTTGTCCGACTCGAGAAAGGTTGGATAGTCAGGATGATGCCAATCGATAAGTGAGTAGTACAGTCCGACCTTCAGGCCCTCGGCGCGGAAAGCATCTGCGTATTCACGAACTATATCTCGTTTGAAAGGTGAATACTCAATTGAATAGTCAGAAAGTTTTGAGTGAAATAGTGCATAACCATCGTGGTGCTTACTGGTTAATACGGCATACTGCATACCGGCGCGTTTAGCTGTTTTGGCGAGCGCGCGCGCGTCCCAATTTGTAGGATTGAAGGTTTTCGCGGTCGAGTGATAGTCGTCCACGCTCACGCTTTGCGAATTCGGCAGCGCACCGACGCCTCCGACCAGCGGCCACGACAGCTCGAGCCCGCGCTGACTGCAATGACCCCAATGGATGAACATCCCGAATCTTGCCTTGTTAAACCACGATTCCATAGCCGGGCATTGTCGCCTTCATCTGAGGTGGTTGTCCATACCGCCGGTCAATCAAACAGATTCCATCCGAGATCAGGGACGAGTTGATCGTACGAGACTCCGAGCAGCCAGACGAAGGCGACGGCGCCGCTGCCTGATGACGCGCGATTGAGAGCGACCTGGACGCCGAGATTCACCTCGAAGATCGAGTTGAGCCACGCGATTCCCGGCGTCAGTTCAAAGTCGGGCTGCGAGGAGTTTCGATGCGCGCTCAGGTACTGGGCGTAATCGAAATCGAGATGCGGGGTGAGATCGCGCAGGGCGTGCGGCACCGAACCAGGCACGACGTTCGCGTCGAGGTAGTTAAGTGAATACTCGATTTCGAGATCGGCCGACACGAGGTCGTCGCGCGCACCGGTCACTTTGCTTTCCCATCCCGCGTCGCCTTCGATGCCTACTGGGCGCAGTGGGCTTAGCGAGTCGGGTAGATCGCCGAAGCCCTTCTGAAAAAGCAAATCACCGCCGGCGCGTGGATGAGATTCAGAGCCGACGCTGCTGCTGCCGACGGGCAGCTCGAGCGTGGGACTTATCGTGAAGACGAATTCGTGGCGCGGGAGCGTGATGAGCACGCGTTTGTAGGCGAGGCCCAGGTTGGAGAATCCGCTGGCGCCGGTCTGCTCGCCTTCCTGCTCGAGACGCTGGTAGCCGACGAAGAGCGAGAAACTGGACTTGGGCGAGATTGTCTTTTCGAGGTACAGCGATTCGGAATTCTGCGAGCGATCGTAGCTGCCTGAGACGGTGAGGTAGTTTTCCACCGTCGCGTCGTTGCCGATGAAGTTGCCGACGAAAGATCGCGGGGTAGAATCGGCCCGCGCGGACGCTGCGCACATAAGAATCGAGGTGGCGCACACGATAGCGGCGAGCCGAAACTGGCAGTTAACACCACCGGTAGTGGTCTGGCGAGGTGCGTACCACCACGGGTGGGTTCGTTCCGTCAAATTTGGTTTTCGCGCAATCCCGCGGTGCCCGATTTGGGTCGAAGTTGGCGAGTTGGCGACATCCTGCCGGTTGGCCATACGCATTTGTAGCACGTCGAATCCGCGAGCATCAGGCTGAACAGTTCATCCCTAAGGCAGAGGTGGAGCGCTTCGCGATTTTCAGAGACCGGAACCGGCTTCGCGTGCGCGAAGCTGTCCGAGGTCCCTCCTTCCGTCGCTAACGCTCCCGTCGTCGGGATGACACAAAAACGCGAAGCTGTCCGAGGTCCTTGCTCCTTCGCGTTGCTCGGATCGTCAGGGTGACACAAGGACGCGAAGCTGCCCGGGGTCCCTCTTCGGCTCGCGTGGCTCGCGTCGTCCGTATGATGGACGGTGCGCTCGCGTTGTTCGCTGCCTCGGACGGAGCGCTGCGCGGTTGGGCGATTGCGGTGCGTCGTGATATTGAAAAATCGAAAGTTGACGCGGCTGGAGGTTTTACTCGATGAAAATTTCGATGTTCCATCTGATGCCGTATCGCGATTTGCCGGACGACTTCGCGCAGAAGTATCACTCGGTGTGGGTCGATCCGCCGTACTGCGAGCTCGCCGATTCGGTCAAGGTCGGGCAGTACTACAACTGGACGCTCGACGAGTTGATCCACGCCGCCGACAAGGGAATCGACGGTATCTGTGTCAACGAGCATCATCAGAATGCCTACGGCTTCATGCCCAATCCGGACCTGATGGGATCGATTCTCGCGCGCGCGACTAACGGCACCGATGTCGCGGTGGTGCAGATGGGCGCGACGCTGCCGACCTCGAATCCGCCGATTCGAATCGCCGAAGAATATTCGATGATCGATTGTATCAGCGGCGGCCGGATGGTCGCCGGGATGCCGCTGGGCACGTCGCAGGACGTGAACCTGTGCTACGGAATCCCGCCGATCGAGCAGCGCGAGCGTTACTACGAAGCGCACGACCTGATTATCAAGTCGTGGACGTCGCCCGAGATTTTCGCGTGGAACGGGAAGTACTTCAAACTGCCGATGGTCAATATATGGCCGCGTCCGATTCAGAAGCCGCATCCGCCGGTCTGGATTCCCGGCAGCGGCAGTCTCTCGACCTGGGATTTTTCCGCCAAGCACAACCATTGCTACTGCTTCCTGTCGTACTGGGGGAATAATTTCGGCAAGCGCGTAATGGACGGCTTCTGGGATTTCGTCGCCAAGGGCGGTCACGATCCAAATCCGTATCGCGCCGGTTTTTTGCAGCTGGTCGCGGTGTCGGAGACCGACGCGCAGGCCGAAAAGGACTACTACAAACACATCCGATATTTTTACGACAAATGCCTGCATATCCTGCCCGAATATTTTCCGGTCGCCGGCAACCAGGACTACAAGAGCCTGGTCAACAGCGTCACCAAGCTGAATCCGCAGTTATTCGATCTGATGAACAAGATACCGACGTGGAAATACAAGGACTTCGTCGATAACCAGTTCGTGATCGCGGGCTCGCCGGCGACTGTGCGGCAGCAGTTGATGGAAGCGGTCAAGAAACTTCGCGTCGGCAACCTGATGGTGCTGCTGCATATCGGATCGATGCCGCACGACTTGACGATCAAGAATATCGACCTGTTCTGCAGCGAGGTGCTGCCGCATTTCCGCGGCGTGTGGGACGGCGAATGGGAGAACAATTGGTGGCCCGAGTCGCTGAAGGGGCCGCGCACGAAGATCGCGTCGAACGGAGTGCATGCTGCGGCGCGATAGGAGAGAGAATTAATCGCCTGCGCGGCGGGCGGCAGGGGGTGACCCCTGCACCCAGTGAGAAGCGCAAAGTTGCGCGCAGCGCGCTACTTTGCTCTCAGGTTCGGGGGGAGAGTTCCTAGAGGGATAGATATGGCGGCTGAAAAAGATAGGACAGTTAGCGTTTGGGGCGATAAGGTTCATCCCAAGGTCAGGATTCTTGGCGATGGGCCGCCGGTCGTTTATCTGCATGGCGGGTATGGGCCGATTGAGACTGAGCTGCTCGACGAGCTGGCGAAGAGCTTCACCGTCTATGCGCCGGAGCATCCCGGGATCACGGCGGGCGACGAGGACTCTTACAAGGCGCTCGACGACATGTGGGATCTCGTCCTCTATTACTACGACCTGTTCGACAAGCTCGGGCTGAAGTCGCCGGCGGTGGTCGGGCATTCGTTCGGCGGGATGATCGCGGGTGAAATCGCGGCGACCGATCCGACCCGCGTCGGCAAGCTGGTGCTGATAAGCCCGCTGGGTTTGTGGCGTGACGACTCGCCGATTCGCAATTATATCGTGACGCCGCAGACCGAGCTGCCCGCGCTCCTGTTCAAGGATCAGCATCATCCGTCGTTGAAGCGAATCACGTTGAATCCCGAGGATCAGCAGGGTTTCATTCGGATCACGTGGGCGCTGGGATGCACCGGCAAGTTCATGTGGCCGATACCGGACAAGGGACTGCGCAAAAGGCTGCATCGGATCGCGGCGCCGACGCTGATTGTGTGGGGCAAGGACGACAAGCTGCTACCGGCGGTTTACGCCGACGAATTCCGCAAAGGAATTCCCGGCGCGAAGATCCATCTGGTCGATGGCGGCGCGCACATGATGCCGCTGGAGGAGCCGGCGAAGCTGGCCGCGAGCGTCACGAAGTTCATCAAGGGGTGAGAGAGATCGCGATGCCGCGGGAAGAACCTCACCCCTAACCCCTCTCC